>JAYZGM010000032.1:0-13910 GCA_036336225.1 Acidobacteriota bacterium
ATCGATACCCCTCGCTTTTCTTGTCGCGGTGGTCGTGGCGGTTCTATGGCCAGAGCCAGACGCACAAAAGGGGTTTGCAGATCTCGAACGGCGTGTGCACCTTGGTGCTACTGAATCATCATAGCCCGCAAGAATCTAAACAACGGTTGGCTGTTCTGAGCAGGGGGTGTTTCAACGTTCTTCTCGGACCAGGTGACCGGACTAGGGTTTGGCACGTTGGGTAACCGCCAGTGGGCGTTCTTCAGCGCCGCGGTAATGTCGATCATCACCCCACTCGTGCTGCTGGTGGCGAAGAACCAGACGGCAGAAGCTCGCACCTAACCAACGCGGCCGGTATGACCCTCGACACAGGCGTTAGCAGCCAGAGATTTACGTCATGACGTCTCTCATCGATTTAGTCGGTGACCTCGGGGAACGTCTATCACAGTTTACCCAGCGATGGATTCCTGACTCCTGGGTCGTCTGCATGATGTTGACGGTGCTGGCCATGCTGCTTGCCATCATTGGGGCCGGCGCCGGACTCAATGAAACCGTCCTGGCCTGGGGCGGCGGCATGTGGACACTCCTCGAGTTGGCGATGCAATTCACCATCGCCATGATCGCGGCCCATGCCTGTGTCTCGTCACGACCGGCATTTCGGTTCCTTGACTGGCTGGCCAGCCGGCCTGATTTCGACCGGCCGGTACAGGCGGTCGTCCTACTGGGCATCTTTTCCATTGTGGTCGCCTACTTCAACTGGGCGGCCAGCGTTGTTGCCTCGGCCCTCTTTCTTCCGTTTGTGGCAAGACGGAACCCGAAGGCGGACATTCGGCTTCTCATCGCCGCGGGATATCTTGGGCTCGGCACCGTCTGGCAAGGGGGGCTCTCAGGCTCAGCCCCACTCATCATGGCGACATCGGGCAACCCGATCACAACCGCAACCCCGGGCAACGACCCGCTGGTGGACCGACTGCTCCCGGTTACCGAAACCCTCTTCAATTCCTTCAACCTCATCTATCTCACGGTCGTTTCGGTCGTGGCACTTGGAATGGTCGCCATTCTGCACCCACGCCACCACACACGCACCCTGTCGAAGGACGAGCTCAACGCCATCATGCCCACCATGCCGGAAGAGACGGAACCGGCAACACCGGGGGCCCAGATCGAAGCGTTCAGAGGCTGGACGTTTTTGGCAGTGGTGCTGATAGGGTATCCCCTCGGTTACTCCATCGTGACGAGGGGATTTGGGGCGAGTTGGACTATCAATGCGTTCAATGCGGTGTTTTTGATGGCCGCATTGCTCCTCCAGGGTCGGCCCTCGAACGTGGTGCGCGCGTTTGGCAATGGGGCTCGAACCGCGTCGGGGGTCATCCTGCAGTTTCCGTTTTACGCCGGTATCTTTGGGGTCATCAACGGAACCGGACTGGGCAACTGGCTTGGTGAGCTTTTCGTTCAGGTGGCCACGACCGAAACCTACCCCCTCATCGTGTATGTGTATTCAGGCATCGTGAACGTGTTCGTCCCATCGGGCGGGTCAAAGTGGTTGATCGAGGCGCCGTATCTCTTACCAGCCGCCCGTGATCTCGGTGTGTCCCCCACGACGACCCTTCTGGCATACTGCTACGGCGACTCGACAAGCAACCTCATCCAGCCGTTCTGGGCCATCCCGATTCTCACCGTTACCAGAATGAAGTTTGGCGATGTGCTCGGCTATAGCGGCTTGATCGCCTTGGCGCTTTTCCTCGTCACGGCCACTGCGATGCTCCTGGTACCGTCGATGTTGTGAGCGCCCTGTTGCCTGTCCGTAGCACATCGTGGAACGGAATATCCGGTCAGCACCCGGCAACGGACACGACCCACCATGGCAAGAAAGAAGCGGCTCCGGTTCGCCGCGCTCAAGACGATGGTCAATGTCGTCGAAGAGCGTCAGTGTGAACCCGGCTGGTTCGACACGTTCTATGGCCCCCAAACCTTCGTCGTGCTGGAGCTCGGATGCGGGCACGGTGACTACACGCTGGCGCTCGCCCGGAGTAGACCCGAGCACGGCGTGCTTGGTGTCGATCGCAACGGTGCCCGTCTCTGGAAGGGCGCGGAGCAAGCGCTCGCTGAAGGTCTTACCAACGCGTGCTTTCTACGAGCCCAGGTCGAGCACTTGGAGGACCATATCCCGTCTGGCCGGGTGAGCGAAATCTGGCTCCCGTTTCCAGACCCGTTGCCCAAGAACCGGCAAGCCGACCGGCGGCTCCCGTCGCCTTCTTTTCTTGAACGATATCGTCGAATGTTGCGCCCTGGTGGCGCGGTCCATTTGAAGACCGACGACGCCGATTTGGTGGCGTATGCCGAACAGGCCGTGCAAACCGTGGGTGGTCGAATCCTCCAGGGCGTGGACCTCCTCCCGTGCGAAGCCGGCACGCCTTTGGCCGTGCAAACGACGTACGAGAAGCGCTATCGACAGGAAGGGCGCTCCATCTACGCCCGCACGTTTTGTCTCGGTTAAGTGAGCGTCCCTCCCAACGATCTCAAACCTGAGGCACAAACTGTGGCAGCACGTAGGCAAAGATCATGGTGACCACGGCCATGAAGAGGGCCAGTATGATGCTGTGTTTGAGCGTGATCCTGAACAGGCGTCCCTCTTGGGAGGATGCCATGCCGGTGGCAGCGACGGCGACCGCGATGCTCTGGAGTGAGATCATCTTACCCATAACACCGGTTGCGGCGTTGGTCGACGCGGTCAGAACCGGATTCAACCCGAGCGCGTTGGCGGTGACCACCTGCAGGGTGCCAAACAAGGCGTTGGAGGATGTATCGCTTCCGGTCAGGAATACCCCGGTCCACCCAAGCATCGCACTGAAGAATGGGTAGAGTGACCCAGTGGTAGCGAAGGCGAGCCCCAACGTGGAAGTCATCCCTCCGTAGTTCATCAAGAAGGCTAGCGCTAGTACGGATGCGATGGTTAGCAGCGGCTTGGACAGCTGTTTAAACACGGACCGAACAATGCCAAGAAACTTTCCGGGTGACATTCCGAGCAGAAGCGATGCGGCAAATGCCGAAAGGAAACAGGACGTTCCCGCCGCAGAGAGCCAGGGAAAACCATAGACCGCTTCGTAGGGCGCAGGGCTCTGTGTTATCGGCGGAACACGTATGATGGCCTCATGGAGTCCCGGCACCGGGAATGAGCCAGCAACAGAGTTCAGCGCGTCCTGAATGGGACGATAGCGCCAGGCGAGCACGAAGGCGACAAGCAAGATATAGGGGCTCCAGGCAGCGATGATCTCGCCAGTCGTATGCGTTTTTCGATTCGCACTTACTTCGACGTCATCTTCCAGCCTGAAAATCTGTGAGGGTTGCCAGACTTTCATTACGAGGACCAGCGCCACCAAAGCAGCGATTGAGGCAAGGATTACGGCAAGAGCAGGACCTTGCGTGTTTGTTACATAGAACAAAACACCGGCGAAGGTTACTGAACACGCGAGGATTGCTGGCAAAACCTCGAATGCGCGCTTAAAACCGGACATGATCACGACCATGTAGGCTGGGATGATGATCGCTATCAGCGCGCAGAGTCGGCCGGTCATGGAACTGAGGGCTCCCTCGTCCAGTCCGGTGACTTGGGATAGCGTCACGACCGGGATGCCGAGCGATCCGAACGCTACTGGAGCGGTGTTGGCGACGAGGCAGATGAATGCCGCGTAGAACGGAGAGAATCCAAGACCCGTCAACATAGCCGCGGCGACCGCTACCGGCGTGCCGAATCCGGCCGCACCCTCAATGAACGCACCGAACGCGAAAGCAATCAGTATGGCTTGCAGGCGACGATCGTCGCTGAGTGACCCGATGGAATCCTTGATGATTTCAAACTTACCTGTATCGAGTGTCACACGATAGAGAATCAGCGAAGCAACGACGATCCAACCAATGGGAAACAGCCCGAAAGCTGCGCCGTAGACCATTGAGGCACCCGCTTGTGGGACTGGCATTCCGTAGATGCCCACCGCGAGGACCAAAGCCACACCGAGTGCGCTGAGGCCTGCTATCCAACCGGGCTTGCGCTTGACCCCAAGCATGTAGAACAGGATAACCAAGGGGATGGCAGCCACGACCGTGGAGAATCCGAGGCTGTCAGCAAGGGGCGTATAGTCTTGTTCCCACATAATTTGACTCAATCCGTATTGGGCTCAGAGAATCCGCAAGACTGTAGCACGCCGGGGGCCGTTATTCGCAGGATGAAGACAGCTCGGTGATCGAGGTGAGGTTCAGGAGATCGATCGGGTCGCCAGGATTGAGAAGTCCTTTGACCCACACTTTGTGCCCGTCGAGACGAGAGATCCCAAACTCATCCAACGTTCCGACCAGCCGAATCGTCTCGTTCCCAAGGGGACTGTTCGGCGGGGGCGGCTCAGGAAGTCGTTCCTGCAGCGCGGTAGGCGCGGTGGCCTGGGTCACAAGGAACCTGCCACGCTCATCACTGTCAACGCATCCTACGGCGGCAACGATCGCCATCGGCTGGGCCGCGACACTCGACGGTGACGCGCCGACGACGAAGCAGACAACCAAAACACAGACAAGACGGCGGGATACTACGGGATGCATGCTGCGAACCTCGGAGACGGGACACTGGCTCCTGAGAAACTATCGTGGCACCGTGACCCCGGGGACGTTCTTTGTCCACCACGCGGTGCCAAAGTTCGTGAACGGCCCACCATCCACCGAAATCCGCGATTCCACCCGGAAATTCACAGGCGACACCAGGCGTGTGACCAGTCGGAGCTGGACCAAATGCTCGTGCACTTCGAGCGGTGGTGTCTCGTAGTAAATCGTGTAGAAACCACCGAGATCGCCACCGACGCGTCCGGCCTTGAAGAGCTCGAACCCACGACTATCAACCTCATAGCGGGCGAACACCTTCTGCTCCGCCAAGTAGATGATGCGAGCCTCAACCGTGAGCGGACCATCTGGTCCACGGGCGTCGATCCGGCTCGTGTAGTACCGACCGTCGTCTCCTGCGGAGAAGACCTCCGTGCCTTCGATCATGCCGCCGGGCCCAAGAGGGCTCTCTGGGACGCGCCACTCGAATTCCCAGGTTCCCGGGAAATAGGCTTCGTAATCGAACAACGGGATCTCGTCGCCACTCTCCGTGGGACGCCCGCGATCCGGTATCTGGCCCTGGGGCCGCTGGGCGTCGGGCTGCCCCCTGGCCACGTCAGCGCCAAACACCGTCACCAGACCGACAAGCACCGGCATACGAACGTTCATCGACGCCCCCCGGCCCGTCGTGGTGCACGAGTGCACCGCGTCGCACTAGTCATCCGTGCGGGGTTGACTCTTTGTGAGATTCTGGCTCTCTATTGTGTACTCGGTAAACGCCTGATACATCTCGTCCCAGCTCTGCTGACCCCAAAACACTTCCAGATGCGGTCCGGGATTCCATCGATTCCCGAGCGAGTTGTCATACACGCCGATCCCCGTGATCTTGCTCCCGGCGGGCAAATACAGCGGCTCCGCCAGCTCGTAATGGATCTGCCAGTTGAAATCGAACTGCGGCACGTCGAGGATCGTCTCCTCCCGGCCATCTGGATATGTGACCACCCACCTCAGACTCTTGCCACGCAGATGCATGTGAGGTGACAGCCCGAAAAGTGTAATCGGCTCGTTGATCGGCGTGATACCCGTGATCTTCCAGTTGTCCGTGTAAGGAGGAATGTTGGGGATCTGGCCACGACGGACCCGCCCGGTCTCGGGGTCCCGGGTCGACTTCACCTCTTCCCCTTGCACGATGTAAATGTCGGTTCCGAACGGATCGGTGGGAAACGCGTTACCGGCCTGACGGGTGAGCACCTCATGTGTGACCGGCGCGGTGTTGAACCAGATACCGAGCTTGCTTCGCTCGGTCGCCTCCACCCCAATCGGGTTGTAGTGCATGGTCCAACGGATCCACTTGTCCGCCGCCAACCGCTTCCCGGTACCGGGGCGGTGGCGTTCTACTCCCCGACCGGGCACATACGACAACAGCTTGCTCGCTCCCGGCAGGTTCACCTCGTTGAAGACACGCTGGGCCACTCGGCCGGACGTCTCGGATTGTTCGTTTGCCTGATCGGGAGGCTCGGGCAATGGCGCCCGCAAGAGCGAATTTCCCTCAAGATCGTGGAGCACGCCCTCGATGACCTGAGTGCCCCAGGGCAGGTCCACGGTGTACGCGCCGGAATGGTGGACCACCCGGAAGTCACTTGGTCGAAGCTCCAGAACCTCGGCAAAGCGGTCCTCGTCCCAGGGCATCTCGGAATAAAAATCGATGTAATCCTCTTCACCCTCGGCCGCAATCGTGTATTCAACCGGCAACTCGAACACGTAATCCGGCTCCCCACCTTCGTATGTCCATCCCGCCGGAAAATCCGGCACGGCCGGCATGTCCGCTTCATTCCCTTTTGGAGCCCCTGCGTCAACCCAAGCCGCGATCATGTCGATCTCATGCGGTTCGAGATATCGCTCGTTGCGAAAGGTCATGCTATTCGCCGGGTCGGCCGGCCAGGGTGGCATCTGACGGGCGACCACGAGGTCCTTGATGGATCGTGCCCACGGGCGCGCGTCCGCGTAATCGAGCAAAGCCATCGGTGCGATGTTGTTCGGCCGATGGCAGGTCACGCAGTTCTCATACAAAATCGGCGCAACATCCTTGGTGAAGGTAGGTGTGTCGCCGGCCGGTTGCCCTGAGGCGGTCACCGCCAACACCCCAAACGTGATCGTCATCACCGAAACGAGCAGCCTACGCATCCTGTCTCCTTGCTGGGGGCGGAATCGCCGAAACGGCCTGCCTCTTCATCATGACTCTAAGGCGACGCCCCAAGGGTGTCAATCGAGAATCGTCTCGATCTGATCCATGACCCGATCCATCCTCGAAATGAGCGCGTCGTAGGGGGCGTCTGTCGCCAGGTCGATACCACACTCTCGTAACAGGTCGTAGGCGTAGCGGGAACCACCGGACGAGAGCACCGCCAGGTAATCATCTCGTGCCTGTTGGTCGCCGCGGAGGAATCGCTGCGCGAACATCGTGCCCCCCGCAATGGACGTCGCATACTGAAACACATAGAAGTTTCGGTAGAAATGCGGGATGAACGCCCACTCGATCGCGTAGGCGGGGTCGATAGTCATCACCCCCGCGTCCGCCCCGTGATACCTCCGCAGCAACGCCTCATAGACACTGGTCATCCGCTCGCCGGACAACGCCTCACCCGCCCCGATCATCTCGTGGATCTGTAGCTCGAACTCGGCAAACATGACCTGTCGGAAGAACGTACCCCGAGCCACTTCAAGCGCGGTCCCCAAATAGAACAGTCGCTCCTCATCGGATATGTCCTGACCGAGCATATGCTCCTGGAGCAGCACCTCGTTGGTAGTCGACGCGATCTCTGCGGTGAACGTCGCGTAGCCCGCCGTTTCGTATGGGTTCTGCTCCTTCGCTAACATCGTGTGAATGGCGTGTCCCCACTCGTGCGTAAAAGTGGACACATCATTGAACTGCCCCATGTGGTTCAGCAGGAGGTAGGGGTGGGCGTCGTAGACGTCCCCATACATATAGGCCCCCGGCGCCTTGCCGTCCTGGGGATACACGTGCATCCAGTTCCCGGCAAATCCTTCCTTCAGCAAATCGAGATAGTGAGGACCAAGCGGGACGACCGAAGCCAGTGTCAACGTCTTCGACTCGTCGATGTCGAACGTCCGGTCGGAAGCAACCAGAGGCGGATAAATGTCGTAGTAGCGCAGATCATCAAGCCCCAGCATGCGTTGGCGGAGACGGAAATAGCGGTGTAACGACGGGAGATGGCGATGAGCGGCCGCGATGAGCGTCCGATACACCGCAGTCGGGATGTTCGGACCTGACAACGCCGCCTCAAGCGCGCCATCATAGTGACGCACCTTGGCCTGGAAGACGTGCGCCTTGACCTGCGTGTCGAGCGACTGTCCGAGCGTGGTTTCATACGCCTGCCACGCGCCCCAAAAGCGGTCAAACACCAGCTTTCGATCGTCCCGATTACTCGAGGCACGGTGTAGCGAGTATGCGGCCTGGTCAAGCTTTACTTTCTCGCCACTCGACAGCGACACAGTTGGAAACGGCATGTCAGAGCTGGTCAGCAAGGCGTAGATGCGCTCGGGGCCCTGGACCACCGGTGCGGTCGCCGCTATCACCTGTTCCGCTTCATCCGAGAGCGTGTGGGGTTCCTGCCGGAGGGTGTTCCGGATGTTAAACGCGTGCCGCGCCAGGCCTGAGTCCTCAGACAAGAAACGCTCGATCGTGTCCGACCCGATGCGAAGCAGTTCGGGCGAGACGAACGACACGGTCTCCCCGAACTCAGAGAGCAGCGCGGCCGCGAGACCGCGACGCTCCTGCGCGTCGGCGACCCGACGATCCTCGTCAGCCCTTAGAAAGGCGAACACATACAGACGGGCGAGCTCCTTTTCAGTCCCGTAAATCTCGTCAAACGCGGCTCGCAACGTGGCGGCGTTGTCTCCCAGCCGACCTCGGTAGTCATCCAGCCTCGCCACGCGCTGCTCGAGCGCGGTCTTGGCGGACGTCCAGGCCTCAACGCTCGGGTAGATATCACCCAGTTCCCACTCGATCTGTGGCGGAACAGACTCATCTGGGTCTTGGGTGGTCGCAGTCGTCATCGTCGTCGTCATCGCTCTCAAGAAAGGTCACGCCGGCGGCGGGTGAAGAACACCTCTGGTCACCGAGCCGCCGCGCTTGTCCATCACCGGCCGGCGACCAGCTCGCGTAGCACGTATTTCAAGATGCCACCGTGTCGGTAGTAGCTCAGCTCATCCGGGGTGTCGATGCGGACCGTGGCCTGGAATTCTTGACTGGCTCCGTCGGATGCCACCGCGCGAACGACCACTATTCCTCGTGGTGTCAATCCGTCGGCGATCCCGCCCACGTCGAACTGCTCCCGACCGGTCAGTCCCAGAGTGGCCGTCGTCTGCCCGGCGGCGAACTGAAGCGGCAGCACCCCCATGAACACCAGATTGCTCCGATGAATCCGCTCAAAGCTCTCGGCGATGACAACCCGAACCCCGAGTAGCATCGTCCCTTTGGCGGCCCAGTCTCGGGACGAGCCGGACCCGTACTCACGCCCCGCCAACACAAGCAATGGGACGTCTTCGTCCCGGTATCGCATCGCGGCGTCGTAGATGGTCATCTGCTCGTCGTCAGGCTGATACCGGGTCCAGCCCCCTTCAGTACCGGGCGCGAGCTGGTTACGGAGCCGAATGTTGCCAAAGGTCCCCCGCATCATCACCTCGTGGTTGCCACGACGGCTCCCAAACGAGTTGAAGTCCTTCGGGTCGACCCCCTGTGACACCAGATACGAACCGGCCGGACCATCCACTGGGATGACACCAGCCGGAGAAATGTGGTCGGTCGTCACACTATCGCCGAGCAACGCCAGCACACGCGCGCCGGTAACATCGCGCAACGGGGCAGGCTCGGGATCCAAATCATCAAAAAATGGAGGATTCCTCACATACGTCGAGGCGGCCTCCCATTCGAAGCGTTGACCGGTCGGCGCCGCCAGCCCACGCCAGCGCGCGTCTCCATCGAACACACCGGCATACTTCGAGGTGAATTGGTCGGTACTCACCGCGGTGACGACCCCAGCCTGAATCTCCTTGGCCGATGGCCAGATGTCACGAAGAAACACGTCGGCACCGTCTTGATCCTGGCCGAGCGGTTGTGTCGTGAGATCGAGGGTCATTGATCCCGCGAGGGCGTATGCCACCACCAGGGGCGGAGACGCCAGGTAGTTGGCGCGCACGAGTGGCTGGACACGACCTTCGAAATTGCGGTTGCCACTCAGGACGGACGTCACCACTAGATCACGAGACCGCACCTCTTCTGAAACATCGTCAGGCAACGGACCACTGTTGCCAATACACGTCGTACATCCGTAGCCGACCAACCCAAACCCGAGCTCGGTGAGCGGAGTCATCAGACCGGCCGCCTCCAAGTACTCGGTCACCACCATTGACCCCGGCGCCAGGCTGGTCTTCACCCACGGCTTTGGTCGTAGTCCGCGGTCATGGGCCTTCTGCGCTAAAAGCCCGGCGGCAATCATGACACTCGGATTCGACGTGTTTGTGCAGCTCGTAATGGCGGCCACCACCACGGCACCGTGGTCCAATCCACCGTGTCCGTTTCCATTCCCCGCCGCGTCGCCGTTGAGCTGCTGTAGCGTCTCGGCAAATGCGGAGCTGGCGCGGGGTAGCGGCACCCTGTCCTGGGGCCGCTTGGGTCCGGCGATACTCGGTTCGACCACGTTCAGGTCGAACTCCACGACTTTGGCATATACCGGGTCGTCACTCGACACCCCAAACATCGTCTGCGCCCGAGCGTAGGCGTCGACCAGCGCGACCTGTCGTGGGTCTCGACCCGACAGCCGCAGATACTCGAGGGTCATCTCGTCGATCGGACAGATCGCCACCGTCGACCCGTACTCTGGCGACATGTTGCCGAGCGTGGCTCGGTCAGCCAGCGTGAGCGCAGCCAGACCAGGGCCAAAGAACTCCACGAATTTGCCGACAACGCCTACCTCGCGGAGCCGCTCGGTGATGGTCAATACGAGGTCGGTGGCAGTCGTGCCCTCCGGGAGCTGGCCCTCCAGTTTGAATCCGACGACATCCGGGATAAGCATCGACACCGGCTGCCCCAACATGGCCGCTTCTGCCTCGATACCCCCAACCCCCCAACCGACGACCCCGAGACCATTCACCATCGTCGTGTGCGAGTCGGTACCAACCAGCGTGTCTGGAAAGGCCATAGTGCCATCACCGTTCGACACGGTGCACACGACGCGGGCCAGGTATTCCAGATTGACCTGATGAACGATGCCGGTATCGGGCGGTACGACGCGGAAGTTGTTAAACGCCTGCTGACCCCACTTGAGAAATGCGTAGCGCTCCTTGTTGCGGGAGAACTCCAGCTGGGCATTGAGATCGAACGCATCGGCGCTACGGAAATGATCGACCTGCACGGAGTGGTCGATGACCAGCTCAGCCGGTTGGAGTGGGTTGATTCGGTTGGGGTCGCCGCCCAGCCGCGCCACGCCATCACGCATAGCCGCCAGGTCAACCACCGCAGGCACCCCCGTGAAGTCCTGGAGAAGGACTCTAGCCGGCATGAACGCAATCTCCGCAGTGTTACCTGATGATGGATCCCACTCGGCCAGGGTTCGTATGTCGTCGGAGGTCACACTACGGCCGTCCTCTCGCCGCAAGAGATTCTCCAGTAGGACCTTGAGCGAATAGGGCAACCGACCAATGCCAGGGAATCCAGAGCGCTCCAAATGTTCGAGACTGTAGAAGGAGACGGTCGAATCACCGACCGAGAGTGTCTTCAGCGTGCCAAACGTATTGCTCATGGAAGCGTATCCGTACTCTGGTCGCCCGGGGAAATCTTGATTGTCCTTCACGGTCCTGACCCTACGCAACCCACGAGGACCAAATGGTATGGTCGTGGAGATGCCGCGATTGGGTGCACACATGTCGATTGCCGGCGGGCTGCCCCGCGCGGTAGAACGGGCCCGCGCAACGGGGTGCGACGCCCTGCAAATCTTCACCAAATCGTCCGGCCAATGGCGGGCGCGGCCACTCCCTGAAAGCGAGATCGTCAGGTTCCGGCAGGTAATCGAACAACTCGACGTTCGCCCCGTCATCGCGCACGCCAGCTATTTAATCAATCTTGGGGCCCCCGACGAAACGCTCCATCAGCGGTCACAAGCCGCGCTCGGGGAGGAGTTGGACCGGGCCGAGAACTTGGGGCTCGCTGGTCTGGTGCTACACCCGGGGTCCTATACGACAAGCTCGGAAGAGGAGGGGCTGCGGCGAATCGCCGCGGGCCTCGTCGCTGTGCTCACAGAACGGACCGAGAGAAAGACGATGCTGCTACTCGAGCACACCGCCGGACAAGGCACCAACCTTGGGCATTCGTTCGAACAGCTCGGCGACATCGTGAGGTTGACGGAAAACGCGACGGGGGTGCGGGTCGGTCTGTGCCTCGACACCTGTCACCTAGTCGCGGCCGGCTATGAGCTGTCGAGCGAGACCGGCTACGCCGGCACCATGCAGCAGCTCGACGCCTGTCTTGGAGTCGACCGCGTCCGGGCCATTCACCTAAATGACTCAAGAAAACCCCTGGGGAGTCGCGTCGATCGCCATACGCACATTGGCGACGGCTACGTCGGAATGGATGGCTTTCGACGAATACTGACCGACCCGCGGCTCCAGGACGTCCCGATGGTCCTTGAAACTCCCAAGTCTGGCCCCGCCACCCCAGCCAGTACCGAACCAGACCCACTAGATCTGAAGAACCTCAGTACACTCCGTGGGCTGCTGAAGGACAGATCGGCTTGCGGCGTCCCGAACAAATAGACCCGCCGTGTTTAACAGAGAGACCCAGTCGCTCGGGTAAGATGCCGCGCCACTAGTGAGGTTCTTCGAACACAACGGCCTCGAAGAGATAGACCGTCGCACCCGATTGCCATGCGTCGGGGGCCAACCCAGCCTTGGCACAGGTCTGCGAGAGAAATGTCGCGCGGTCCCATCCCCATTCAATCGGGACCTGTGGGAGCAGGAGGCCACGCCGCGCCCCGTGCTCCACGACGAGCCCGTGACGCCCCACGTCGATCAGCGCCGGGTCATCGATCGGCATCAAGGGGCTCAACACGGAGATCTCGAGGGTCACCTCCGGGAGCGCGGTCACGGGGAGTGGCGCAAACCGGGGGTCGCGGGTAGCAGCGTCGGCCGCGCAGGCACCGACCACCTGGCCCAGCGGCTCGGCGGGATCGATAGATCCGACACACCCACGAAGTCGACCATCAAGACGCAGCGTGACAAACGCCCCACGGGGTATGGCGAGGGCTCCGTACACGGGCGCAGCGGGGAGCGGTCGTTCATCCAGCCGGGCCGCAATGGCCGCTCTCGCGTGTCGCAAGAGCGCCTGTTGTTCATCGAACTGCATCGCCCACCAGAACCCGGTCAGCCGGGACACCTCGCTGTAGTTGCGTCGTAGCAACCAGTGGTAAAAGCCCGTGGCATTCGAGCGACGCTGAATCCCGTCTAGACGGCGTGGCTCCTCAGTCGAAAATACCCAATTTATCCCCTCGTCGCGCCTTGCTGCTAGCCAGGTCCAGCGCCACTCGCGGTACGACACAGGGTTTCACCACGGGCTGCTCGGCGACGGAGCCCCGGCACGCTTCGGTGACCCGCCATGGAATCGGCCCAGGACCGCCGCCAAATACCCCACCACGGCGGACTTGTCGCCCGACACGTCCCCTGAGTCGGCGTATTGCAGGACCCGAGCCTCCCTCGCCCCCATGGTCGCCGCTGCCCTCATGACCGCAACGGCAGCGCCACCACCACACGCGACGTATCGACCGCGCTCGTGTCTCGGGTATTGCTCGAACTGGGTCAGGAGTGCCTCAGCGTCGAACCGAGCGACGCAGTCGATCACGGTCTGGTCAAGCGCCGCCGCTCTCTTCGCATCGAAGTAGTGCGAAAGATCGGTGCTCGCGACCAACAGCGTCTTGAAATCAGAACACGTCTCAACGAGCGCGGCGGCCAACTCGAGGATCGTTACCCGCTCCTGCTCGCCGATCAGGAGCGGGACGATGGCAACGTCGGGCAGGACTCGCTGGAGAAACGGGAGTTGCATTTCGAGCGCATGTTCTCGCGTATGCGCCGTGGGATGCTCGATCACCGACGACGTGGTGAGAAGCCGCTCGGCCCGGCCAGCGTCCACGACGACACGGCCAAGCGGTGTCTCAAAAGACCCACCCGCGTAGACCGCCACGCCTTCGAACGCCTCGTAGTGCGACGGCCCCACCAACACCACCACGTCATAGTCGCATCCCATCACCGCGCGAGAGGCGTGCGCGGCCACGGAACCG
>JAYZGM010000033.1:0-6354 GCA_036336225.1 Acidobacteriota bacterium
TCCCGGGCCGCCCGCTGGGCTGCGCGTTCTGCTTTCGCGGCAACCCGGTCCGGCGCGGGCGGTGCCCCGCGTTTCTTCGGCCTGCGGCTCACAACGCCCCCCTCATCGTATCTGCCACGTCACACCTTCTCGACTCTGGACACAACGATACCAGACTGCTTCACGTTCGGAACGCGTCCGCCAAAGAGGAAGCTGCTGGCGCACGGACCCCCGCCAGCTGAGCCCTCAGAGCCTCCCATCCGGAATGCGGCCACGCTCGATCGCCGCGACCTGCGCCAGCTCGTAGGGCGGAGAGTGCACGTCGGGATCCAGGTGGAAGCAGCGAAAGAGGAAACCTCTCCGTAGGCCATCCCACCCACGAAACTGCGTCTATTGAAGCTAACGCGGTGACTCACTGCGGGTGCGCGGCGTCCCACTCGCGGGCGAGGCGTTGGGCCTCGCTGAGATCGTCAGGTCCTCGATCTTGTTGCTCAACAGCCTCAGAGAGTTCATTTTAGTCAGACCTTTGAGCGGCGTGAGGTCGCTGACCAGGTGGTCGGTTCCTCCAGCCGGGTCAGTCCCGCCAACGGCGAGAGGTCAGTGACCTGGTTCGAGTGGAACGTGAGCGTCGTCAACTGGGTCAGTCCCGCCAACGGCGTGAGGATCACTCGCTCCTTGCTACAACCACGACCTGCCGGAAAAGGAAGCCGACCCTATCTTACCGAGGTCGGCGGCCAAGTGCTCCTGGTGTGTCCCGCGCTGAGGGCAGCGTCACGTGCGTCTCAAGTTACCTCGATGCTTGTGTCGCGGCTTCCTCGGCAGCTTTCTCCGTGTCGCGTGACCCCGTGAGGATGTTGTAGAGCCCGTAGTTGCCTTCGTGACACGCATACTCGAACATCGGAGCCTGAGTGCGCGTCATGGGCAGCGAGCCCGTCCAGGGGCTTGTCCACGTCTTCGGGTCGGTGACTGTGAACTCCCAGTCGAGCGTGTCAGGACCGATGCGCGTGTAGCGTTCGACGACATGCAAAGCCTCACTGAGATCTCCAGTGCCTCCAGTGACCTGTCTGATGATGGTCTTGTTTCTGAAATTGGTGGTCTCGACCACCAGCGTCTCACCTTCCCAGTGACCACGCGAGTCCCCTGCATACTGACGAATGGCTGGCGCGATGTGGGGACGCCCGTCCAGGGGGATGTAGCGAACTTCGTGGATGTGCTCTTGGAGAATCGCCACCCACTCAGGAGTCTGCACGATGTGATAGTGGTTGTTGTACCCACTGGGCAGCGAGGGGATCCCGCGGTACCAGATACACCGGACGGCTAGCGGTAGATCCTCCCATGAAGCGGCGGGGCTGCGTCCACCCCCCACATCTCTGAGCCGTTGCGCCTCCGGCGACGCGCGCCTCGTCTGCGCCTCAGGTGTCAAGGCGGGCAGCCTCCCGTTCGGCGGATCGATGACTATCGACGTGCGCCCCGTGGTTGTCGTGCCATAGTCCAGCCACAGATTGTTGTAGAAGCCCGGTGCTCCGTCTTCGCCCCTGTCTACGCTTTCGGTGGCCGTCGTTCTCCGAGCTTCTCTCCTCAGCAGGCGCTCATTCCTGGCAATCCTTGCTTGTTCAAGGTTGGCCGCCTCTTCCTCCGTCAGAAACTCCTTATCCGCCTGCTCTTCAGGACGTTGCATCGGCGTAATGGTGCCGTTGTTCCAGACCCCCTGCAGATCCGGATGGCCCCACGGGGTTCGGGGCGCCTCCGTTGACTGGGCCGCTGCGAACAGTGGCGTCAGCGCCACGACCGCGATCACGACTAACACTGCAGCGAGACATCGATGGCTCATCTTGTCCTCCTCCAAGCTTTCTCGGCTCTCGTCAGGATGCACCCATATGGACCACGACGCAACTGCGTGCAAGGACACGCTACTTGGATGACCGGGAGGAATCCCAACCAGTCCATCTGGGTCCTCCCGGTTCCGTTTGCGTATGTGCAATGTCCAGTATGTTCCGCGTGGTTCCGCTTGGGTCCTCCTGCTGCATCCGACTTAAAATCCTGTGCCCCTTAGGGTCGTGCGGGTTCGATCCCCGCCCTCGGTACCAATCTTGTCAACAACTTAGCGACACTCCAGTGGGGAAGTGGCGGGTCCGGAACCGGTCTTGGATGACCGGAGGATGACCGGAGTGCTAACTTGCCCTCCGTTATGAAGCGCTACGCTCCGCTGCGATACACTATGCTGTCGTTCATTCAGGAGGGGAGATCGTGACACGGACGTCCGAGGTCGGCTCGACTGGTGGCTTGCGCGGTCTCGTCGCATTGATTGCGCTCACCATGCCGTCGTCGGTGGTGGCGGGACAGACCGGCAATGAGACGCCGACGTTCTCCAGGGACGTCGCCCCGATCCTCCAGCGCAGCTGTCAAAGCTGTCACCGGCCCAACTCGGTGGCCCCAATGTCGCTCTTGACCTATGAGGACGCGCGTCCCTGGGCGAGAAGCATCAAGCAGCGTACGGGTCTGCGTAATCGGATGGGCGTGATGCCGCCCTGGTTTATCGAGAAGGACGTGGGCATCCAGGACTATAAGGACGACATTTCCCTTAATGATGACGAGGTCGCGACGCTCGCGGCGTGGGCAGACGGGGGCGCCCCGCCGGGCAATTCGGACGACCTGCCGGCACCGTTGGTCTTTGCCGCGGCCGACGAATGGGACGTCGGAGAACCCGATCTCATCGTGGACACTCCGTCGATCACCCTCGGTGCCGAGGCCCCCGACTGGTGGGGCAATCTGGAGGCCGTGCCGACCGGATTGACCGAGGATCGGTATGTCGAGTCGCTGCAGATCAAAGAGGTCAGCGACATCCAGGGCGGGACCGGCGGGCGGTTCATCTTCCACCACGCCATCTGGACGACGCTCGACGCGGAAGGCAATGCGTCGCGGTTTGGTGGCTGGCCGGTGCACGAGGTTGGACGCAATGCAGACATCTTCGACCCGAAGGCGGGGCGCCTGCTCAAGGCGGGCGATCAGGTGTTCTTCAACTCCGTCCACATGCACGCGAACGGAGAGGACACCACCGCGCACCTACGCATTGGCTTCAAGTTTCACCCGAGAGGCTATGAGCCCAAGCGCCGGATAGGCGGGCTCACTTTCGGCTCCGGTGAGATCGATCTCCGCGCGATGGAGGCCGGGCAGGAGGTGCATTTTTATACGACCCTCCAGCACCACATCAAGCTGACGACGTTCGAGCCGCATATGCACGCCGCCGGCGTGAGAATGTGCCTCGAGGCGATCTGGGGTGGCCGGACCGAGACCCTGAGCTGTGCCGGCTACGACCACAACTGGGTGAAGGTGTACAAGTATGCGGAAGATGCCGCGCCACTGCTGCCCAAGGGCACGCTGCTCCATGTGACGTCGACGTTCGACAACACGCCGAGTAACCGGAACGTCGTCGACCCCCGGAACTGGAGTGGTCTCGGGCATCGGTCGATCGACAATATGGCGATCCTGATTGCGCCCGCGCTCACGCTGACCGACGAACAGTTCCAAGAGGAGATGGACCTGCGTCGCGAGCGGCTGCGTCTGGCCGAGGGTGAGACCGTTCTCGGGTGTCCGTTGTGCGGCTTCACGATGTACCCGACAGCCGGTCGGCTCGCATCAGGCGGCCAAGGCCAATGACTAGCCCGCGTCAGCTCCCGGCGCACCGGAGTTTTCTTGGTCTGTCGGTTCTCGCCGTCGCGCTCATCATTCCCTCGTGGTCCAGTCTCCGGGCCCAGACGCCCGCGCGGGGACAGAACATCGCCCCGGTGTATGAAGGGTTCTGGATCAACGAGGACGGGTCATACGACCTGTTGTTCGGGTACTACAACCGGAACTGGCAAGAAGAGATCGACCTGCCGGTTGGCGCCAACAACTATCTCGAGCCGGGTGACCCTGACCGCGGGCAACCGACTCACTTCTACCCGCGTAGGAATCAATTCGTCTTCCGCGTTCGCGTTCCGGCCGATTTCGGCGACCAGGAAGTCGTCTGGTCGTTGACGAGCCATGGAGTCACAGAGAAGGCCTATGGCACACTGAGACCACAATACGCAGTGGACGAGACGGTGATGACGGCGAACTTCGGTGGTGGCGGGCAGACGGGGGGGCGACCCGACCTGGTAGGGAACGTCGCTCCGCAGTTGACCCTCGAAGGTCCGAAGACGATGAGCGTGAGTGCCGGGGATCCGGTCACGTTGAGTGCGGTGGTGGTCGACGACGGGAAGCCGACGCGACGGCCGATGCCAGCGTTCCTGGTCGGTCAGAGTCACTTTGTCCCAAACTCGGCGACGGGGCTGCGGTTGACGTGGTTTCGCTACCGCGGGCCCGGGGCGGTGACGTTCGACCCGCCCCAGCCGAAGGTCTGGCAGGACACCCGAGACGGCGGCAATTCGCCGTGGTCGGTGGGGTGGGAGCCGCCCCCGTTACCTCCCGAGGACCGGTGGGTGGTCCAGGTGACCTTCAGAGAGGCGGGCACCTACGTGCTCCGGGCGCTGGCCCACGACGGTGGGCTGGTCGACTACGACGACATCGCCATCACGGTAACCAGATAGCGTACGTCCAGGTGTGGCCTGGCGACGGAGGGAGCTATGCACGGACCTCGAAGCTCGTTGTGCCGCGTGTTGTATGGCGGCCTCGTCACGCTCGCCTGCCTGACCGCCTTTCCCGGGGCGGTCGCCGGTCAAGACGTGACCTTCACCGCGCACGTTGCGCCGATTCTGCACCGCTCGTGTGTGAACTGTCACCGTCCGGGGTCCATCGCGCCGATGTCCCTGGTCACCTATGAAGATGCGCGTCCCTGGGCGCGGGCCATCAAGGAGAAGACCTCGCGTTCCCCGGATGATCCTGAGCGGATGCCTCCGTGGTTTATCGAGAAGAATGTCGGGGTCCAGGCCTTCAAGGACGACCCGTCGCTCACGGACGACGAGATCAGGACAATCGCCGCCTGGGCGGATGCCGGCGCGCCTCGTGGCGATCCCGCCGATATGCCCGAGATCGATCTCGCCGGTCGAGAGTGGAGTATCGGGACGCCGGACCTGATCGTGTCGTCGCCCTCGATGACGATTCCTGCCGTTGCCCCCGATTTTTACGGTCGGGTCGGACCTGCGCCGACCGGCCTCATAGAGGATCGGTATGTCAAGGCGGTCGAGTTTCGGGAAGTCCGGCACGACGATAACGTGGTCGACGGCGGTTCCGCCACGGCCGAACGGACAGCTGGAGACCTCAACTACTTCGTGGTGCACCACGCTGTCATCGGCGCGTCGACCGACGCGGGGGGCACGGCCGAGAGCCGGGCGAGCGGTCGCTTCAATGTTGTCTGGGAGCTGGGTCAGAATTCCACGATCTATCCTGACGTGCTCGGCGTCAAGCTGGCAGCCGGCTCGGCGCTCAACTTCGACCTGCACACCCATTCGATTGGCACCGAGACGACGTTCTCAATCGAAGTGGCGTTCGTGCTGCATCCACAGGGGTATCAGCCTAAGTATACGAACGCTGGCTCGTTCAACTCGCTTACCTACGATCTGGATATTCCCGGGAACCAAGAGACGGTCATCGAGGCGCTCTGGCCGCTCTCGAGGCCAGGCTTGGTGCTGAGTTTTGAGCCACACCTGCACTCGAGCGGTCGGCGGATGTGTGTGGAGGCCCTCTATCCCACGGGCTACCAGGAAACACTCAACTGCGCTGGCTACAATCACAACTGGGTCAAGGTCTACCACTACCAGGACGATGTCGCGCCGCTACTCCCCGCGGGCACTGTTCTGAAGGTCACCGCCTGGTATGACAACACGGCAGCCAATCCTCGCGTGGCCGACCCGAGAAACTGGAAAGGGTGGGGCAGCCGGTCGATCGATGACATGATGTTCCTGCTTTCCAGGGTCATCTGGCTCACCGAGGAGGAATACGAGGCCGAAGCGGCCGCGAGGGACAACAAGTCCGCGGTCACGACCCAGGAGGGCAACTAGCCCAGTAGACCTGCGTTTCCTTTGTCTGATTTCTGGTGCTCATGGTCCCTTCGGGCGTACTTTCGTTGACACGACGCGTGGTCCTGGCCGCGATGCTGGCTGCCGCGTCATTGACGGCCACGACCGGTCAGCAGCTCGTCTACTCGAGCGGTCAGACGGTAGCCCCGGCGTTCGAGGGGTGGGAGCAGCTTCCCGACGGCAGCTACAACATGGTCTTCGGGTACTTCAATCGGAACCAGGATGAGCACGTGCACGTGCCGATCGGCCCTGACAACCACATCGAACCCGGGGGGTCGGATCGCGGCCAGCCGACATACTTTCTGCCGAGACGTAATCGCTTTCACTTCACCGTGCGTGTGCCGGCCGATTTCGGTGACCAGGAACTTGTCTGGACGCT
>JAYZGM010000034.1:0-14767 GCA_036336225.1 Acidobacteriota bacterium
TGCTCATGGTGGCGTTACCGGCTCGGGACGGACCCGGCCAAACCTGCCGTGCCACGGTCCGGCCTTCTTGTGGCGTTTGAAGCTGCCCTCGAGGACGAAGTCAGCGTCCTCGAGGGCAGTCACTACCACATCCTCACAGGCCGGATCGATCTCGACCATGAGACTCCGAAAGGGCGGATGGCCGAGTATGTCGTGTGCCCCCGAAGGTCATGGAACGGCCGTCAGACGTCGACACGGGCTAGGGCTCCGACTACCTGACGCCAAGTGACCGACTGAGACTCATCAACGCCGGTTCCTCCGGCCAAAGATGTTTGACCAAAACCAAAAACCCACTCGGCTCAACGAGAAGCACACGGAAATTCGAGATCGCGCGCACCGGAGTTGTCCGGTAATCGTGTTGATCGTCCGGCTTAGCTGGCCCACCCCGGGAGGGTCGCGGCAGAGCGCGTGGCTGCCCACCCCCGTGGTGTCCGGCCTCCCGATACCGAAGGTGGACCAACAACACCTTGAAGACATGATCATGGCCGGCGTGTATCTTCGAGCCCCGTTACTCGCGGCCGGTGACACAGAAGTAGCCATCGAATCGCTTCTCGCCGCCCCCCAGATGGAACCGACCCCGATCGGTCTCCAGCCGGACGCGGCCATGCGATAACAGGTCGAGAACGAATGCTCGTCCGCTATCGTGACACTACTGGCGTTCATGCAAGCGTGACGTTGTACTTCAGGAGGGTGACCAATGATCGAGCTCCGCAGTCGACGACGATTCCTACAGGAAGCCGGAAAGTTCGCCGCCTTGGCCGCCACGCTCGGTGCCGACGCGCGTCGCGTCTGGGCGGCTCAGCCGCCCTCGCTCCGCATCGACTCGGTCGATGCCTACCCGATCTATATCAACCAGCGGTCAGACGGCCTGCTCGATGCACCCACCTTTCTCGGTGATGATGACCCGCGCCGCTGGCGATGGGGCGGCCCCTTCGAGCAGCTTCCATCGGCGATCATCGCCGTCATCAAGACCAACCAGGGACTGACCGGGTTTGGCATGGGAGCCGGGGGCAGCGTGGCCGTCGAAATCATCGACGGACATTTGAAACACCTCTTGATGGGCGCAAACCCACTCAATGTCGAGCAGCTCTGGGATCAGATGTATAGCTCGGGCGTGCTCTACGGACGACGGGGTGTGTTCGCCATGGCCTTGAGCGCCGTCGACAACGCGCTCTGGGACATCGCCGGCAAACACGCGGGGCAACCGGTGTACGAGCTCCTCGGTGGTGCATCGCGTGACCGGATCCCGATCTATCAAACAGGGGGCGACATTGCCCAAGGCAAAGCCAACGGTATTCGTAACTTCAAGCGCGGATTCCCGGTCGGTCCGCACACACCACGGGCCGAGCTTGACCGCGCGATCGAGTCGGTGTTGGCCGCCCGCGACGCGCTCGGACCAGACAGCAACCTCATGACCGACTGTGTGTCGCGCAACGGTACGGTGGAGTGGGCAATTCCGGTGGCGGAACGACTGCGTCCGGCCAACCTGTATTTCATGGAAGAGCTCCTGTCCCCAGACGACGTGTTTGGGTACGCCGAGCTCGTGCAACAGATCGGTGGTGGCGGTCCGGCGTGGACCAAGATTGCATGTGGCGAGCACGAGTATACGGAACACGGATTTGACGTCCTCGTTAGACTCGGGTCCGCCGAGATCCTTCAGCCCGACATCACCTGGTGCGGGGGCACGACGGCCGGTCGACGCATCGCGCGCCTCGTCGAGGCAGCGGGGCTCGAGATCATCCCGCATCGTGGTGGAAGCTCGTGGGGCTTTCCGATTGCGCTCACGTCCCCGAGCTGTACGATGGCCGAGAGCTTCCCCGCCGGGTCGGACATCCTCGACGCGATGTCATGTCCCGTGACAAACGGAGAAGTCGTCGCCCCGACGGGACCAGGGTTTGGCACCGCCCTCAGCGAGGCGATGGTGTTAGACCACCGACTGTCCGGCGCAGGACGATAGTGGCGGAGAGCGAATGGACATCGGTTCCGGTATATAGTGAGAGTCTCTGCATTTTACGGCTCACGGGCCAAACCGCGTGTCTGAGGTTCCGTAACGAATCCGATCGACACGGACGGAGGACTTTCATGAAACGATTGACGATTTTGGCCGCACTAGTTGCGGTCAGCCTGGTGACGACCATGGGTCGCCCGGTGGCGCAAGGCAACGTCGCCGAGATTGAGAACGTCAAGGACAACCTGTATGTGATCCTGGGTGGTGGCGGCAACACGGCGGCACTCGTCACCGGCGAGGGTGTAGTCCTCGTAGACACGAAGAACCCGGGCTGGGGCGGAGCGATTCTCGACAAGGTCCGGACCGTTACCGACGAGCCGGTCACCATGATCATCAATACCCATACGCATGGTGATCACGTCGGCAGCAACATCGACTTCTCCCTTCCGGTTGAGGTTGTCGCACACGTCAACACCAAGACCAACATGGAACGCATGGAACCGTTCCAGTCGGCTGAGGGGCAGCGGTATCTACCCAGCCGCACCTACGAAGACCGACTGACCCTGCTCGAAGGCGACAACCAGATTGACCTGTATCACTTTGGCGCGGGTCACACGAGTGGCGACTCGATCGTCGTGTTCCCCGCGCTGCGGGTGGCCCACACAGGCGACCTCTTCGCGTGGAAGGGCGTGCCCTACATCGACGTAAACAACGGCGGCAGCGGCGTCGAGTACCCCAAGACCCTGCTGGAAGCGGCCGACGGTATCACCGGTGTCGACACGGTGATTCCTGGGCATAGCCCCGTCATGACCTGGGCAGACTTCCGCGAGTTTGGTGAGTTCAACCGCGACTTCCTGGAAGCGGTGAAGCGTGGCCTCACCGAGGGGAAAACGGCGGAGGAGACCGCCGCGTCGCTCGATCTCCCTGACCGCTATGCCAACTACGCAATGAGCCGTGGCACCCTGACCAGCGCCGAGGACAACACCGAAAAAATCTACGCCGAGCTGCAGTAGCGTCGCGAGTGAACGGGGCTCTCATAGCCCCGTTCACTCGCCACATCGCCCCTCTCAGCGTCCCTCACGAACCATCACGCTCTCCGTCTCAGTGTCGCCCAGCCCAGGCTGATACCACGAACGCTGGTAGGTCGAGCTCGTCACCGCTGGGTGGACTTCGACCCTACCAACAACGTCAGCCCCAAACAGGGGCACATCACGTTGGAATGTGGGATGTCAGCCCACTCAAGGGCGTGACCATCGGGGAGGGCCACAGCGTTGCCGTGGAAGTGATCACGGCACAGGCTGAATAGACGCGAAGACCGAGAGGGGGGCCACGGTCTCCGCGTTCGGTGGCGGTCAGGCCACCTACTGCTCAGTCGCGCCGGCCAGCTCAGCCTGTCTGGCTCCGGCCAGAATGTTGAGGAGCCCGTAGTTCCCCTCGTGGCAGGCGTACTCATACATCCCCGGTCCCGTCTTCATGGGCAACACCGCCGTAAACGGTGCCGTGAAGTTGGTCGGGTCGTCAACGGTGTACTCGTAAAGTAGCGTGTCCTCGGCGACGCGGCTGAAACGCTCGGTGAGGTGCAGCGTCGTGCCATCCCCGACGGCGGTGGCCACCGACGGATTAAAACTTGCGGTCTTGGAAGTGAAATTGGTGGTTTCGACCACGAGAGTATCGCCGTCCCAGTACCCCCGTGAATCACCCATCCACTGCTGCAGCCCGTCAGGCAGATGGTCACGCCCATCCATCGGCACGATCCGCGCGTCGTGCACCATCTCGTGCAAGATGACGACGTGGTCGGAGGTCTGAAAGAGCTGGATGTTCTGGTTGTAGCCAGCCGGGACAATCGGAGGACCCGAGTTGAACCCCAGGAGACATCGCTCGGCAAGACCACGATCCTCGTAGCTGTCGGCACCGATACCGGCGGCTCTGACCCGCACCGGTCGTGTACCCGGGCGGTCCTCACCCAGCGAGAGCTCAATCAGCTCTGTCCCAGCTAGAAGCTCGGGAAGACGACCAGTAGTCGGATCGACAATGAGCGACGTCCGTCCGTCGTCCACAACGGATGCTCCCTGGTCGACCCAATACTGGTTGTATGCCCCCACATTGCCGCCGACGGGAAGCGGATCGTCCCGGCGCTCACTTGGCGCGTTAGCCGAAGCGGCTCTCTCCGCAGCTTGGCCCTCGACCTCGGCGATCTCCTCGGCCGTCAGGACCGCCTTGTCCTGATCGGCCGGTCTCTGCAACGGCGTGAGTGACTGAAAGTCCCACACGCCCTGGAGATCCGGTTTCCCATCGACCAAACGGGGCGGTTCGTAGGTCTGGGCCCCGGCTACCGTCGCGAGCACTAGCACCATAGGACCAATCGCGTAGATCTGTTTCTTCATGGTTCCTTCTCCTCAGATTCAATCTCTTCTGATACAAATTTCTGGATCCGACCACGCAGCTGGGCGACAAACACCTCACCGTCATCGGTGACGGTCATGCCGTGCCCACCATCGCCGCCGGGAAGTGTGGCCACCGGTTCACCGTCGAGCGACCGCAGCATCCCGCCCGTCCAAATGTGCTGGTCCTCGGTCAGAAACAACGCCGAATTGCCGCCAAGCGTGGGCCATTCGGCCAGAAACTGACCGTCAGCATCGAAGACCTCAACGCGCTGGTTGTCGCGGTCGGTGACATACACCCGGCCCTGGTCATCGACCACGATATTGTGGGGCAATCCGAACTCCCCTGGTCCAGTCCCGCGGCGACCCCACTCCAACAGATAACGTCCATCGGAGGAGTATTTCACGACCCGCGCGTTGCCATAGCCGTCGCTCACATAGACAGACCCATCTAGACCGAACCCTACATCCGTCGGCAGATTAAAGGTGTTCCGGCTCTGACCTGCGACCCCTCTCGAGCCAAGCTCCATCAACACACGCCCCTGGAAGTCCATCTTGTAGATGACGTGCCCGGGCGCGTCGACGACCCAGATGTTTCCGTCCGGATCCACCCGAATGGCATGTGCCCCGCAATTGTGACAACCCGCAGGACCGTAGACGGCCGTATAGCCCGACTCTCCCAGCTGACGGTCGACCGAGACAATCCCACCAACTTTGCCATGACTAAACAGCCCGTCGCCCCACGCGCGGACAAACCGCCCGCCCGGATCAAAGAGCATGATCGGCTGGGCACCCCGATGCAGCACCAGGATGTAACCGTTGACGGTCGTCGCCACCCCGGACACCTGACCAAAGTTCCACACCGCTGGCGTGCCGGCCGCCGAGGTGGCGGGATCCGGCCAAGTGCCAGCTTCAGAAAACCGCAAGGACTGCGCTGAAACCGAGGTGGCACTGATCAGAGCGAACAGCGCTACCGAGGCCACGGCGATCGGTCGCGTGATCGTCATAACTCTTTCCAATAGAAAGGCGGACCATCGGCCGGGGCGTCTGGCCGCCACCAACCGCACACAATGCCCAAATGTAGCACGAAGGCTCGTGCCCCGTGTCTGAGGTTCGTTGTATGAGTCGCTGGCGCGGCGCGGGGCAGACACGGCGTGACGAAAGAGTCCTCTTCGATACGACTACCCCGAACCGATTCACGACGTCGACATGACATCCCGACAGGTGGCAGTGGTCTCCGTAACCATCTTTTCGCGGGTAAATCTTTGTCCACAGATCTTCTCTCGTTCAGAGAGCGGCCACTGTCGGCCCGCGACGTGTATAAGGGCGGTGACCGCTTCGGCGATCGCATCAGGGCGCTACACGCCCCTCCGCGCCGATGTCGCTCATCACGTCGCGCATGGACGACTTGGGGCTCGCCACCACGCAGGCACCGGCGCTCATCGTTTCGAAGATCGGATGCCCGAACAGCACGAGTCGCAGGGTGAAGAACACCCGCTCCAGTTGCGGAAGCGCTCGGCACAATCCGATTAAATTATTTCGAGGCTCAAGATTGAATGGGGTCAGGAGCAGTGTGATGATCCGTCCAGATACGGCCTCCACGCTCGATCGTCGAAGAACGCGGGCTGCACCGATGGACCGTCCTGGTGACCCCGTGATAAATGAAGATGGGCCATGTGCGACCGAAGAGATACCGGACCCGAGCGACGAGCTCGTAGATACGCTCGCCGGTGTAGTCTTCGCTGACATCTAATCACGAGCACGCGCCGGTCCGATCACACGACACCGTCGGCACGAAACCTGTCGATCTCGTCCACGGAATACCCTGCTTCACGAAGCACCTCGTCGGTGTGCTGACCCAACAGGGGCGGTGCCTGGACAATACGTGCCGGGGTGTCACTCAGCTCCACCGGGGGACCGACCATCCTCACGGTCTCCGCGGTGGGATGCGGACAATCGACAATCTTGTTCCGTTCGGTGAGCTGAGGATTCGTGCAGACCTGCTCGACGTTTCGAATCCGCCCGCACGGCACACCCGCTTTGGCGAGCAGGTCTACCCAGTACTGCGATGTCCGGGCGACTGTAAGTTCCACGATGATCGGCATCAACGTGTCCCGGTGCTTCACCCTCTCGGGGGCGGTGGCAAAACGTGAATCGTCACGCAAATCTGGTCGCTCGATCGCATTGCAGTAGCGCACCCACAGCGAGTCGTTCGCGATTCCCAGATTGATCCAGCCGTCCTGCGCCATGAGGCTCTGATAGGGCACGACCGATGGGTGATCGTTCCCTCGTCGGGTCGGACTCTCCCCGGACGCAAAGTAGTTTCCGACGTTATAGGTAAGAAACGAGGCCATGGCGTCGAGCATGGCAATCTTCACACGCTGTCCGCGCCCCGTTGTCTGTCGCGCATACAGCGCCAGCACGATACCCTGGACCGCCATCACGCCGGCCGTCAGATCGGCAATCGACGTCCCGACCCGCGTGGGAGGCCCCCCCGCTTCACCGGTAAGATCCATCAATCCAGATTCCCCTTGCACGATGAGGTCGTATCCGGGGCGGCTCGCATCCGGTCCACTATCACCAAACCCGGAAATCGAGCAGTAGACCAACCGAGGATGGCCCTTCGCTACAGTCTCGTAGTCCAAACCGAGACGCGTCATCGTCCCGGGGCGGAAGTTCTCGATTACGACATCGGCATCGGCGAGCAGACGCCACACGATCGCACGCCCGGCCTCGCTCTTGAGATTGACCGTGCAGCTGCGCTTGTTGCGGTTCACCGACAAGTAGTAAGGCGACTCTCCGCCAAGGAACGGTGGACCAAACGCCCGGGATTCGTCACCGCGACCCGGCTCCTCGACCTTGATGACGTCGGCACCCATGTCACCCAGACTCATCGTGCAATACGGCCCCGCCACGACACGACTAAAATCAACGACACGAACCCCCTGGAGTGGTGGACGAGAACCGGCCTCTGACATCAGAACGCTGCACCTCAGTGTGATTCCGGGACGACGGTCTTCGCCGTGGGCTTCAGCGGCTCGAGCTTTCGTGCGCGTCAGGTTCCGTGCCCGTAACGCAAGGGCGCGAGCACGCAGTAGAACCGGTTCGCGAGATTGCCCGGGCATCTGAGATCGCCATCTTGGATCTGCAAGTCGACGAGGAACGTACAACTTCAGTGACGGGCGATGATGGACATGACGTCACATCACTCATGGTCGCCGCCCTCGCCCATCGGGTCCGGAACACCCCTGACTGGCTGCGGAGCACCCTCCAACGAACGGACGATTCCGCACAAGGCCGGGACCCGTTAGCACGCGGGCCACCGTACGCTCAACACCATTGTTGAGATGACCGCTCTCTTACTCGACTCTCGACCGACGCAGGCACAACGCGAGTCTCTGGAAACAATTATGGCTTCGAGCGACACACTCTCATAGCGGCGGGCGACGGGTCTCGAGGGGAACAACGGGCTGCCAACACGCAGCACCCACAGACAAGTGCGGCTGACCTGCCGGAGACCAAGACGCATCAGCCGGATACCCGACAGCCTAGCCCTGCACGTCCCCCTAGGTGCCGCATCCGGGCGACGGACGCGATGGCCGCCGTCGAAGGCGCCTGGGTCCTGCTGGTTTCGCGCATTTGTCGGCTCCCCCGTTGAAGCGCAGGAGAACCCCAGTATCTCTATGCTCCTCGTGCAGCTCTAAGGAACTCGCAAGCTCGAACACTGACGCGCCGGCACGCGTAGTAATCCACAGCGCATGCAGACGACGCGCACGCCCCAGTCGGACCGGGGCGTGACTATACGTCTCCGAGGATCCGAATGCACGCAGTTGAATCGCGTCTTCGCTGGCCCCCGGGGAGATGTCACTCCCCGCGTAGCGGGGCCATTGATTAATGCGTCGGCTCGTGAAGGCCGCCGATGCTCGTCGGTGTGAAGCGGAGCATCACTAGACGTCAGCGAGCGTTCCGGTATTCAAACGCCCCGTGCTGTCACCGAGCTCCTCGGCTCGCACACCAGCTTTGTCGAGGACGGTGAGCAGCAAATTGGCCATCGGCGTGTCGTCGGAGTAGGCCAAGTGACGCCCGCCTTTGAGCCGACCGCCGCCACCACCGGCCACGAGACACGGTAGGTTCGTGTGCTCGTGCAGGTTCCCGTTTCCGATACCACCGCCATACACAATCATGGAGTGGTCGAGCAGGTTCCCGTCGCCATCGGGCGTGTTGCGGAGCCGATTCAAGAAGTGCGCAAGCAAGGACACGTGATAGGTGTCGATTTTTGCCTTCCTCGCGATGTAATCCGGGTCGTTCCGGTGATGCGACACGGTATGGTGCTGGTCGGGAACGCCGATTTGCGGGAACGTCCGTGGACTGGTCTCGCGCGCCATCATAAGTGTGGACACCCGCGTCACGTCGGCCTGATATGCCAAGGCCATCAGATCAAACATCAGTTTGGCGTATTCCTCGAAGTCTTCGGGGATGTCGATCGGCCGATCGGGAAGATCAATCTCAGCCTGCTCGCTTCGCGTTTCCGCACGCCCAATCCGCTGCTCGAGGTCTCGTACTGAATCGAGATATTCCGCGAGCTTGCCGCGGTCCGTCGGCCCCAGCGTGCGCTCGAGACTCAGCGCCTCTTGGGTCACCGAGTCGAGAATGCTGCCGGTTTGACGAACTTGAGCCTGACGCTCAGCGGGACTCCCCCCATCTCCAAACAGCCGCTCGAACACGACGCGCGGGTGCGGCTCCATCTCGAGCGGCGTGGTGGGGTCGCGCCATGAGATCGTGTTCGAGTAGAAACAGTCCCCGGAGTCACAGGAGATCGCCGTCGGCTTCTCCAGCACAAGCTCCAGTGACGGCAGCGGCGTCGAGGTGCCAAGCACCCGGGCCGCAATCTGGTCGGCCGTGGTGCCCAACTTGATGGCGGTCGGCCCAATGCGTCCCCGACGCTCCCACGCATGAACGCCGCTCAGCCACACGGCGGTCGCCCGGGGATGGTCGCCGTTCCCATCGCCAAACGAATCGGCCTGGCGGTGAGCCAGGCCGCTCACCACGAGCAGACGCTCGCGAAATGAAGCGAGGGGGCTCAAGCTCGGGGAAAAGGCGAACCCCGCTCCGGTCGTCGCCGGGACGAACTGCTCCTGAATCACCCCGTTGGGGATATAGACGAATCCAAGTCGTGGCGTAGGACGAGCTGCCGTCTTCGCCAAGACCGTCGCCGCCGGTACCATGGCATCAAGGAGCGGCAGGGCGAGGCTAGCACCGACGCCACGGAGGAATGTCCGACGGGGAAGGGCCATTCGAGTGATGGTCACGACACTTTCCTCATTTGAAAGGGAGCGCTGTTGACGATACCGCGTACGAGAGACGCAAATCGATAGTCATCGCGTCCAGCCTCACGCACGATCGCGCGGATGGTGGGCGCATCAAAGTGCTCAACCCCGCGGCCAAGCGCATAGATCAGGAGTTTTTCGGTCACCGTATGCACGAACTGGTCTGGTGATTCGAGCAGCGCGGCACGTAGCCCGGTCGGTCCTTCGAAACGACTACCGTCGGGCAACACCCCGGTGGCGTCGATCGGCGTCTTCGACTCACCGAGCACTCGCCACCGTCCGATCGCGTCGAAGTTCTCGAGCGCGAACCCGAGCGGGTCCATCTGGGCGTGACAGCTGGCGCAGGCCGGATTCGTCCGATGTTGTTCCATCGCTTCGCGTATCGAACGCGGCTCGCCCGTGTCGGTGGTCTCATCGAGGGCGGGCACATCCGGCGGTGGTGGTGGCGGTGGCGACGCCAACAGATTCTCGAGGATCCACTTCCCACGCAGGACCGGCGACGTGCGCGTCGCGTATGACGTCAGGGTCAAGATGCTGCCCTGTCCCAACAGCCCGTGGCGCACTGGATCATCGAGCTCCACCCGCCGAAAATGACTGCCATAAACGTGCGGAATACCGTAGTGCTTGGCCAGCCGTTCGTTGACAAATGTGTGGCGCGCGGTCAGCAAGTCAAGCACGCCCCCGCTTCCGCGCAGTACGCTGTCAACAAACAACTCCGTCTCGCGTCGAAACGCTTGTCTGAGGTTCTCGTCAAACCCGGGGAAGAACCCTATATCCGGTTCCTTCGCATCGACGTCGCGAAGATACAGCCATTGCTCAGCGAAATTCGTCACCAGCGCCGCCGAGCGCGGGTCGGCGAGCATCCGGTGAACCTGTGTGTCTAGAACATCGGGGTCACGGAGCTCACCCCGAATCGCCACGTCTAGCAACACGTCGTCTGGAATACTGCTCCACAAGAAAAACGACAGTCTGGACGCCAGCTCAAGATCACTCACCGGATAGGTATCGCCGGCGTTGGCCCCTTCTGGGTCCTGCTCCACCCGAAAGAGAAACTCTGGGCTCACGAGCAATCGCTCAATCGCACGCTGGATCCCTCGTTCGAACCCTCCTTCGAGACGGCCCTGTTCATAGAACGGTAGAAGCCAGTCGAGATCGTCATTAGACACCGGACGCCGATAGGCGCGCTTGGCTAAGGTCGCGAGAATCGACCGGGCGCAACGAATCTGTTCGGTGTCCACCGTTCCCGTACGAGGCTGGCAAGACAGGATCCGCTCGCGGCTCGGGGTGGTCCCTGCCCCATCGGCGCCGTAGGGCCCGCTGATGATCAGGCTCGCGATCGACGGCTGCACGCCCCGCGATCGATACGAGCGCACCTGGCCTTCCGACAGCGCACCACTCTTCGGCAAGAACGCGACCGCGATCTCCCGCGGCCCGGCGCCGAGCGGCACCCGAACCTGGACATCCGGGTCGGCGTCAAAAGCAAACACCCCACTGGCCAACCGTTCCGGCGGGTTCTCACCGACGGTAAACAACCCGACGCGTTGGCCGTCGACACTGACCTCAACGTCATGCGGCTCACGCGCTGCCCGTCTGAACTGGACCGTAACGAGATACTCCCCGTCCAGAGGAAGATGACTCCGCACGCTGGTACCACCACGGGTGCCAAGCGGGAGTCCCTCCACGTGCCGGTCCTGCACGAGGTCTCGGTCGAGCTGATAGGTGTCGACAATCGGCGGCATGGTGGGATCGCCAATCGCCAACCGGCTGATCTTGCGGGCGGCAGCAAGATAGCGTTCCATGAGTGTCGGCGACACAAATAGCAGCTCAGCCAGGTTGTCAAATCCGCTGGTGGCGTTGTCGGCCGGTAACATCACTTCGATGTCCAGCTCCTTGGGCAAATCGTCGAGGGCGAGCAGGTCGCGGACCGCGTTCGCATACTCGGTACGACTCAGGCGATGAAGGGATGGCCGTGCACCCGGATCCGGAGCCAGGGCCGCGTGCCGGTCGAGCGACCGCTCCAGCCATCCCGCCACCGCCTCGATCGTGGCCTGATCCGGACGAGGACGACCCACCGGTGGCATCGCCCCGACCCGAAGCTTGCGCACCACGGCTTCCCAGGCCTCAGCGTCGGGTGCCACGTTCGACACGTCCAACCGATCGAACGCGAGCCCGGTTGCACGCAGCTGTGCGACCAACGGTGACGCAGCCACCCCGGCACCGCTGACCACGCGTTCATTGTGACAGGTGACACAGTACTGCTCGAGCGCCGCGCTGACCGACGTTGCCGTCGCCCCGGTCGGTTCAGGCGTGGACTGTCCGGCCGTTGAGACCGGCGCGAACCACCCCGCCCCGCCGGTCACTATGATCGCTGCGCAGAATGCCCCTTTGTAGTCCATGTGAACCCCCTTAATACGCTTCACCAGACGGTCTTGTCAACGGTGGGACCTCCACTACACAGAAAGTCTGCGACAGGATGTGGCGGGTTCGCTATATTGTGTGGACGCAAACAGCGACTCAACGGGCATCTGATGAGGACAGGGGTGAAGAGTATGGGTGAGCGGTTGGGACCGTGGCTACTCGCGTTCGTCGTGGTCGGCGGCATACAGAGCACCCAGTTGGCTCACGCGCAGACCGCCGCGTCGGGTGGTGAATTACTTGCAGCAGCCAGATCAGGCGCAGCAGCCGAGGTGACACGTCTCCTGAATGAGGGCGGAGATCCCAACGAGACCGGGCCGGATGGCACAACCGCGCTCCATTGGGCGGTCCAACGCGACGACGATGGCTCGACCCAACAGCTCATTGCCGCCGGCGCCGAGGTGAACGTGGCCAGCCGGTACGGGGTGACACCGCTCGCACTCGCCGCCGCCAATGGAAACCTGGCACTGGTGGACGCCCTGCTGACGGCCGGAGCCGACCCAGCGGTTTCCACCCCTGGAGGCGACACACCCCTGATGTTCGCGGCGCGAACCGGTCGATCGGCCGTGGTTCAGGCCTTGTTGCACGCCGGGGCTGATGTCGACGCTCGAGAGACGTGGAAGGGGCAGACAGCACTCATGTGGGCGGCAGCCGAGGGCAACGCTGACGCCGTGGTAACACTGGTCGCGGCCGGCGCGGATATCGAGGCTCGGTCGACGGGACGACTGACACCGTTGCTGTTCGCGGTGCGCGAAGGCCGGACCGACGCGGTTGGAGCGCTGCTCGACGCGGGTGCGAAGATCAACGCGACGACCCGCGACGGCACGACCCCGCTGGCACTGGCGGTCGTCAACTCCCACTTCGAGCTGGCGGAGTTACTTCTGGAAGGGGGAGCCGACCCGAACCTCCCGGACCCGCGAGGTTCCGTGTTGCATGCGCTGTCATGGATACGACGACCCGGCTCTGGACGTCCCCCCTTGCCAACGGGAACGTTGGACAGCCTTGTTCTCGCACGGGCGTTACTCGGGGCTGGTGCGAACCCCAACGTGCGGATCAACTGGAAGGAGATACCGTTTGAGGTTGACCTGGGTATTGTGAAGCCACCACCCGGGATCTCGGTCGGTCGAAACTTCCTGAGCTTTGTCGGGGCAACGCCGTTCTATCTGGCCGCCAAACACGCCGACGTCGACCTCATGCAGCTACTCGTAGAGTATGGTGCGGACCCGCTGGCCACCACCGGGCAGCACATCACGCCACTGATGGCGGCCGCCGGTGTGGGGTTCTGGGATGGCGAGAGCCCAGGCCCCCTCAACGGCACGCCTGAGCCCCGCCGGCTCGAGGCGGTCACACTGGCGGTTGAGCTGGGTAACGACATCCACGCCGTGACCGACTTCGGCGACACTCGTCTCGAGGGTGACGGTCGCACCCTGCTACTGCGGCACCCACTGAATCTCGATGCACTCGACCCCCAACGCGATCGCGGCGATATGCGGTGGGATGGCAGCACCGCGCTCCACGGAGCAGCCATGCTGGGGTCAAACCTCATCGTCCAATATCTGCTCGACGTGGGCGCGGACATCAACACCCCCAATACACTCGGCTGGACACCGCTGATGATTGCTCGAGGGGTATTTGTGGCCAACACCGAGAAAGCCTGGCCAGACACGGTCGAATTACTCCGCGAGCGTGGAGCAACGTCCAACTAACTGGAGAGCGGACCGAACCCCGAGCCGGGAACTCGTCAAGGAGAGAAACGCATGCGAAGTATCTACGGATTAGCAGCGGCCACGGTCATGGTTGCCGTGGGGGTTTCGGCCCTCTACCAGGGCCCGGTGACAGCCCAGGTCAATGACGGCGTCCTCACGGGCACCGTCACGAGCACGGCCGGGCCCGAGGCAGGAGTGTGGGTCATCGCGGAAACAGACGACCTCGAGACCGTGTTCCGCAAGATCGTCGTCACCGATGACGAGGGCCGTTTCTTGCTCCCTGAGCTGCCGGCCGCCACCTATGACGTCTGGGTGCGAGGCTATGGTCTCGTCGACTCGAGTCCAATCGCGGCGACGCCAGGAGCCGACCTCGCCCTGACCGCCACCATCGCCGCGACGCCGCAAGAAGCGGCTCAGGTCTATCCCTCCAACTACTGGCTCGCGCTCATTGATCTCCCGGACTCACACGAATTCCCCGGCACCGGCGACACCGGCAATGGCATCAATGAGAACTTGCAGACCCAGGGTGAGTGGATCAATGTGCTCAAAGGTTGTCAGCGCTGTCACCAAGTGGGCAACGAACGCACTCGTGTCGTGCCAGACCTCGACGAGTTCGATTCGAGTCTCGCGGCGTGGGATGACCGGACACAACGCGGTCAGCGTGGGTCACTAATGTCCAGCTTCATCACCCAGTTTGGTCGCCAACGCGGTTTGGAAATGGTGTCTGAGTGGAGTGACCGCATTGCGGCCGGCGCGGTGCCGCCGACACCGCCGCGTCCATCAGGTATCGAACGCAACGTCGTGCTGACCCAGTGGAACTGGGGTAACAACGTCGCGTTCGTGCATGACGAGATCGCCACCGACAAACGGAACCCACGAGTCAACGCCAATGGCCCGATCTACGGTGTCGATATCGGCAACGATTTCTTGCTCATCACCGACCCCGGCCAG
>JAYZGM010000035.1:0-7476 GCA_036336225.1 Acidobacteriota bacterium
TCCCCGAAGCGCGATGTCTGACGGGTTCGAGAGATGGGTCGTTGGGCCGATGGCCGGTGTCGGCGACGCCGTCCTGTTTTCGGCTCGTGCGGTACGTGACACGTTTCGTCCTCCCTTCGAGTTCAGGGAGACCGCGCGTCAGCTCTACGAAATCGGTTGGCTGTCGCTGCCGTTGGTTGCGGCGGCAGGGCTTGCGGTCGGCATCGTGTTGTCGATGCATACCCGGGCTTCGCTCGAGCGATTTGGCGCCGAAGCTCTGATCCCCGCTGCGCTGACCTTGGCTCTGGTGCGGGAGACCGGTCCGCTTGTGGTGGGCTTGCTGGTGTCTGGTCGGGTGGGCGCCGGGGTTGGCGCGGAGCTCGGCGCCATGAAGGTGACCGAGCAGATCGATGCTCTGGAGGCGAGTGCCGTCGATTCGTTCAAATTTTTGGTGGTGACCCGCATGGTGGCGTGTGTCGTCGCGATGCCCATTCTCACGACCGTTATGAACTTCACCGGAATCATTGGCGGGTGGGTGGCCGAGTCAGCCATTTCCGGTATGGGGTTTCGGACGTATTTTCAGGCCGCGTTTTCCATCGTTGAGTTCACGGACTATCTGCCCGGTACCCTCAAGACGATGGTGTTTGGCTTCATCATCGCGATGACCGCCTCGTATCTGGGGATTCATACGTCACGTGGGACACAAGGCGTCGGCCGGTCGGCAACCCGAAGTGTGGTCGTGGCATCCATGCTACTCATCGTCACCAACGTCGTGCTGGTCCGGCTGATCTTTTTCCTGTATCCGGAGAGTGGCGAGTGACCGATGCCGACGCGCCGATACGTCTAGAGCGCGTGTCCAAGCGGTTCGGGTCCTTTACGGTCCTGGATGATGTGTCGCTCGAGATTGCACGGGGCCGGGCCACGGTCATTCTGGGCCGAAGCGGTACCGGCAAGAGCGTCATGCTCAAACACATCGTGGGGTTGTTGGCGCCCGATTCCGGTCGGGTTCTGGTGTTGGGTCAGGACCTCACCGGGTTGTCGGCGTCGGCGATGTCGAGTGTCCGTCAGCAGGTGGGCTTTCTTTTTCAAAACGCGGCCTTGTTCGACTCGCTGACGGTGGGCGACAACGTGGCCTTCCCGCTTCGGAGACACACGCGGTTGTCCGACACCGAGATTCGGAAGCGTGCGCTCGAAAAGCTGGCGCTGGTGGGGCTGGAACGCGACTACGAGAAGATGCCGGCGGCGCTGTCGGGCGGAATGCGGAAACGGGCTGGCTTGGCTCGCGCCATGGTACTCGATCCAGCCATCCTGCTGGTCGACGAGCCGAGTGCCGGGCTTGATCCAATCACGTCGCAGGAGATCGACGATCTGCTCGTTGGGGTCAAGCGTGATCTCGGCACGTCGTTGGTCGTGGTGACTCACAACATCCCGAGCGCACGTCGGATCGGCGACACACTGCTCTTTCTCCACCAAGGCCAGGTGCTCGCCCGGGGTACCGTTACCGAGCTCGAACGGAGCGAGCATGAGCTCGTACGGCACTTTCTGGCGTCGGAATCGGGCGGGTGACGTCGGGATCAGTCGAGGTGCGGGGTAGAACCCCGCCAAAAATGTAAAGCCACCTGGGAGGGTGCTCATGGGGTCACCGCGTTTAGCGCTGGTTGGGACGTTTGTCGTGGGTGGTTTGCTCCTGTTCGCGGTAGGGCTGTTCCTGATTGGCGATCGGCGACAGCTGTTTGCCGAGCATTTCGAGCTCAAAGCGGATTTTGGCAATGTCACCGGGGTCATGGTGGGGACAAGTGTGCGGCTGGCCGGTCTCGAAGCCGGGGAAGTGCTCGGGATCGAGATCCCCGCGCAGCCCGGGGAGCGGTTCGCCGTGCGGATGCGGATCAATGAGGAGCTCTGGCAGCTCGTTCGCACAGACTCGTTGGCCGCGGTGCTTACCGATGGGTTGCTGGGTGCGGTGTTTATCCAGATTCGGGCGGGTAGTCAGGACGCGTCCACGGTGGCAGATGGGGGCTCGATCCAAGGGGTCGACGCCATCGAAATCGCAGATCTCATCGAGGAGGGCCGGAACACATTTCGGCTGGTTGCCTCCGAGTTTCTGGGCCTACGCGAGCAGATGGCGGCCACGTTTGGGGCGTTGGGTGAGACGGTCGAGAACACCAATCGGCTCATCACCAGTGCGGGCGATGATGTGCGAACGGTAACGAACGCGAGCGCGCAGTTCATGAGCGACGCGCGCACCGTCTTGAGTGACACGCGCAACATCGTTCGCGATCTGTCGGAAGGCCGGGGGACCGTCGGGAAGTTGTTGACTGACGACGAGCTGTACACCCATTTGGTCACGACCGCCCGGGAAACCGGCGCCACGATGCGCGCCGTCCGTGGGAGTGCAGAGCGGGTCGAGGAGGTCATAGCCCGTTTTGGGGATCCCGATGGGGAAGGGGCTCAACTTCTCGCCGATGCCAGCGACGCAGTGACCCATGCGCGAGATGCGATGTCCGACCTGGCCGAGAATACGGAAGCGCTCAAACGGAACTGGCTCTTCCGCGGTTTTTTTTCGGACCGTGGTTTCTACAATCTCGATCAACTGACGCTTGCCGAGTATCGGACTCTTCACACCGACAAGCGGTATACACCACTCACCATCTGGCTCGCGGCCGATCTATTGTTCGAGTCAAACGAGGCTGGTGGGATCTCGCTTCGTCGCAATGCGGACCTGCGACTTGACGAGGCCATGGGCGAGCTACTCGAGTATCCGCGCGACAGCCCGCTCGTCGTCGAGGGGTACGCGATCGGTGGCGGTCGTGGTCAGGAGTTCATTCGGGCGCAGGCCCGGGCCGACGTGGTGCGAGAGTATCTGGAAGGTGCCTATCGGCGGGCCACCACGCTGACCGGAACGATGCCGATCGGATCGGTGGCGGAAGGGAGCCCGTCTGGCGACGACCGGTGGGACGGTGTCGCATTGACGATGTTTGTGGACTCGAAGGTGCTGGCGCGCGCGGCCAAAGGTTCGCAAGCAGACGAGTGAGTCGAATGGCGTTCTGTCGGGCGAGCTCTGTTGGTTTCCCGTCGCCACGGAGCGCTCGCATGTCTCGCTTTCCAGGCTCGGAGGTGTTTCGTTGCGAGCCGGCGGTGGGCAGACCGTTGAAGTCTTGTCCGTGCGCCGAGGCGGATTCGTCTGGCTTCAGTGGGAGAGGATCTCGAGGCCCGGCGGCAGGGAGGTGTTCCCGTTTGAGGGGGACGCGCGAGTTTGCATGGCGTCCCGGATGTGGTCAGTGCATTTCGAGAGCGGCGAGCAACCCAACGGCGTAGTCGTTGGTGGGGTCGCGATAAATTGCGTGGATGTGATTCGTGGGCGAGCCGCCGAGTGCTTGCGGAGCGTGCTCGATCCAGACCGTGGGGCCGTGCACACGGTAGTACACCGCGCCCCCGCGAAGTGTCTGGCCGTACCACGCGAAATACGTGTTATCGATATTTGACTCAACCTCGACCATCTTGGCGGCGGCATTGGTCTCGTTGAGCAGGTTCACTCGCTGGCCGATCAACCCGAGGAGGTGGGTCTTCTGCGGCGCCGTCAAGGCGTCCCCTCGTATTCCGAGCGGGGTCGTCACGCTCCCATCTTGCGTCGGTCCCCACGTGAGGTCGACGTAGCTGGCGTCCATGATCGCCACGTCTTGCTGGTCTGAATCAAGGGCTCGTATCAAGGCGAACGCCTGGTCATACTCGCTGGCCAGCTGATTGACGGTCTCGCCGTTCTGCGGATAGGTCATCGGCTGGCCACCCGTGAGACTGGGAGTGAGCACAATGTTTCCCCCGAAGATAGTCGCGTTTATAGCCAGGTGGTGATCACCGAACTGCCACATCCAGGGCATGTCGGTCGACGGTGTCCCGAGAAATGAAAAATAATACTCGTCCTGACCGAACACCACCCTGCCGGGGGAACCGGACTGCTTGAGGACCTCGTCTCCCGACACATTCTCCATCACCTGTCGGAACCCGAACTCGCTGAGGGTTGAGCGCAACACGTCGTGCACCGATGCGCGCTGCCAGGGGGTGAGGTCACCCATGCGGACTCCCTTCCGTTCGAAGATCCCCGTCGGGAGATTCGACCAGTTGGCGCGCTGTTCGTCGTCACTGAAGTCAAACTGCGCGGTCGCCGCTTGGGCGGCATCGAGGTCGGCCAGTAACGCCTCGGCCGCGGCCACGACCGCTTCGGTGGTGGCATCGGCCGCGGCTGGTTCGATCGGCTCCTGCGCGGCTATACCCACTCCCGGGAGGGAGGACGCCAGGAGTGGCCTTGGAAAACGGATCGTCCGGTTGGTCGGGTCATCGTCAACGCGTGCGACGAGCGCGAGCCCGATCGTGAGGAAGAGCACGGCCAGTAGAAGTCTTCTCATGTTGCGATGCTCATCGATTCGCTGGTGCTTACCACGTGACCGAGCCCGCGAGTGCGTCGCCAGGCTAACGACCGCTACCGATACTATAGAGCGTGGTCGCCGCGCGGAGATAGAGCTGGTCGTCGACGACAGCCCGCGTCGGAAAGGTCATCTCTAGAGCCGAGCTCCCGCGGAACTCGCGATAGGTTCGTCCGGGCTGAACGACGAACGCCTCACTCAACAGCATGAGAAGCTGTGCCCTTCGCGACCGACTCGACCGCGAGATCCCCGCTGGCCGGTGGACGCCTCCAAGATGTTCAAGATGCCGTTGTCAAACACCGAGTAGAGCAGCCCCCATCGACCAGGGGCGAGGGGACAGGTAGGCCGTTGCCGTTGCCTGAGACCAGAGTCGTTGTCCGCTGCTCCGCGCTTCAGGGTAATGTTCCCGCTCGCCCCCGGGGGACGACCGGCGAACAGCCGACGATCCGGCCCGCCGGGCGAGCCGAATTCGAGTACCGTCCCGGGCCGCGTTGTCGGAGCACTCGGCGGCCCGGCGCCGAGTGCGTGCGTGAGGAGGGAGACGCGACTCCCGAGGGCCGTCGAGGCGTTTACCGACGTCCTCGGACGGTGCGCATGATGGATTCCACTTGTGGACGCTCGGGTGCATTCGGCGCCAACCGGAGGAACGATTCGAAGTAGCGGGCCATCAGGTCGATCCGCTCGGCCTGGTAGTAGGACAGTCCCGCGTAGTAATGCGCATAGGCTGGCGTCGGGTCGACCGAGATGGCTGCTTCGAATGCGGGCGCGGCCTTTGCATAGTTGCGTAGCCCCGCCTGGGCCAGACCCAGCTGGTAATGGGCGGCAGCCACGTCGGGCGCGGCCGCCACGGCCTGTTGGGCGGCGGTCACCGCCTGGGCCGTTTGACCGTCAGCAAGTAATGTCGCGGCGCGACCAATAAAATGCCAAGCGTCAGTCGCGGGGCGTGCGGCCAACCGCTCGTAGGCGACGCGGGCCGCAGACGCTTGCTCAAGACTGTCGTGGCTCTGCGCAATCTGATAGACGAGGGCTGGGGCGCTGTCGTCCGCTAGCGGGACGGCGATGACGTCTTGATGCTGACCGGCTTCAAACCACGCCCGGACCGTTTCCAGTTCCGGCGGCGACGAGGCAGCTTGCCCTAGCATCACGGCGATGGTGAACAGCATCTGAACGACCTCCTTGGGCATGTAGACGAAAATACCGTGCCAAAAGTTTCCGCCTGCACCCCTTCATCATATTTTCTGTCGTTCAGCTTTACCTGTCTCGCACATTCGGGCACAATGGACCTCTTCGAGTATGCCCCGCCTAGGGGCATCATCTAAGCGGCTTTGGGAGGCGTATGCGGCTGAACTGCTCCGCACGTCACGGAACTCTGGTGCTCCGCGTGGCGATAGCGGCCATGCTGGTGTCCGGTCTGGGTGGATACGAGGGGCCAACGCGGGCGTCCGGGTTGGCCGAGACACGGACCGCACAGTCTGAGTCCCCGTCCTCACCCGACGTTCGCGGCCTGCTCGACCGCTACTGCACGAGCTGTCACAACGATCGACTCCGCACTGCGGGGCTGAGTCTCGACACGGTCGATGCCGCTCATCCAGAGCTGGCACCGGAGCTGTGGGAGAAGGTCATTGCCAAGCTCCGCGCCGAGTCGATGCCGCCTCCGAGACGACCGAGGCCCGACCCGGAGACCTATCGGGTTGCGGCGAGCTATCTGGAGACCGCGCTAGACCAGGCCTGGTTGGCCGCGCCCAATCCGGGCCGTGGTAGCGCCGTGCATCGATTGAACCGCACCGAGTACGCTAACGCCATCAGAGATCTCTTTGCCCTGGACATCGATGTCGACGGGCTCCTGCTGGGTGATGAAACGGCGGACGGGAGCTTTGACAACTTCGCGGATGTCCTCACGATCTCGCGGACCCATCTTGAGCGGTATCTGTCAGTCGCCAGACAGGTCACGCGTCTGGCCGTTGGGCTCCCACCACCAGCGGCCGGGTTTGAGACATTTGAGATTCCGCTGCATATTGTGCAGGACGCCCGTCAAAGCGAGGAGCTCCCAATAGGGTCCCGGGGAGGGACGGCTATTCCGTATCAATTCCCGGTCGACGGGGAGTATGTGATTCGCGTCAAGCTGCGTCGGCAGTATCAGGCCTACATCATGGGAATGGGTTGGCCGCAGCGGCTCGACGTGCGGCTTGACGGCCGGTTGCTACAACGGTTTACCGTTGGTGGGAATGCGCCCGGGACGCCGGCCGCCGCGAGTTACGCCGGCGCGGGTGAGCCCGGGTTCGCCAAGGACGCCGAATGGGAAGCGTTCATGCAGCTGACCGGTGATGCCGGTCTGGAAGTTCGGGTGCCGGTAGAGGCAGGTCGACGCACGATAGGCGTGTCGTTTGTCCGGGATCTCTGGGAACCGGAGGGTTTACCCCAACCGTTGCAACGGGGGCGGGTGCTCACCAACGACCAGATCTACATGGGGTATGCCGCGGTTGGTGCGGTGGAGATCGGGGGGCCATACGAGGTCGCTGACACGATCGCGGAGACGCCAAGCCGGCAGGCGATCTTCACGTGTCAGCCGGTGGTCGAGACGGACGAGCGGACGTGCGCGCGGGCGATTCTCTCGAGGCTGGCCCGGAGGGCTTACCGGCGACCTGTGGTCGACGCAGATGTGCAGGTGTTGCTCGCCTTCTACGACCAGGGGCGTCGCGACGGTGATTTTGAGTCCGGTATTCAGTTTGCGTTGGAACGACTTCTGATCGACCCAGACTTCTTGTTGCGGGTGGAGCGCGACCCCGTCGATTTGGGATCCGCGGGGGCGACCTACCCGCTGACCGACCTGGAGATCGCTTCGAGACTCTCGTTCTTCCTGTGGAGCAGCATTCCGGATGACGAGCTGCTGTCGCTGGCCGAGCGAGGCGAGTTGGCCGACCCCGTCGTGTTGGAACAGCAGGCCAGACGCTTGCTCGTGGACCCCCGTGCCACCCAGGCCTTGGTTGACGACTTCACGGCTCAATGGCTCAATCTGCGGCGGGTCGGTGAAGTTGTCGTCGACCCAATCATCTATCCCAACTACGATGAGACGCTACTT
>JAYZGM010000036.1:0-7377 GCA_036336225.1 Acidobacteriota bacterium
GACAGTTTGGCGCCGTCGACCTGACCGGTCTCAATGCGGTAATCGTCTTCGACGCCCCTCAGCGGATGTATGAAGGACAGTGGACCCAAGCGTGTTACGTTGATGAGTTCGCCACGGATCCGCAACGCGCTGCGCTCGACAGCATTCTATCGGGGCGCGTGGGCGGGCCCTGGAAGATCCTCGGTCGTTTCGTCGAGACCCCGCGCGATACCGCCTACGTCCCGATGCAATTCGAGGACCAGGGCCGCGAGAAGCGGTTGACGATCCCTCAGTTGTTCGACACACGCGTCCAAGCGATTCGCGGCGCCGACGGCACGGGAGACGCCGTTCTCGAGAACCTCCACAACGTCATCCACGGCCCCACCCACGTCTTAGCCCGGGGGGACACCCGCTGTACCGACCGCGTGTTCAACTTCCTCAACACCCAGACTCACGGGCTGTACTCTCGCTTCGCGTGGGCGGGGGAGGGGTAAGAAGGCGCCCTCATTTCCGGGTTGGTGAAGCTCCGCACGAGGAGTTGCTTGTTTCTTCGCCGTCAGCTCGTGAGCCCGATGCGCCTCTCCGTTCTCATCGATACGCCACGGGAACCAGGGGAGCAAGTGCGAGTCTCGCTCCAGGTCGCTCTTCCGAGGAGAAACCGTCACGGTCTTCCGGTCCCTTCTATTGGGCTCACTCCACTTCTACCCGTTTCCTCGACTCGCAGGATTTGATCCTGCAGCCTGGCAAGTTTTAGCGTAACGACGACGAAGCTGATCGATAGCCAGGTCTCGTTGCTCGCGAAGCACGGGTCCGGCCGTCCGGCCACCACGTGCGGCGTCCGACAGGTCGATCCAGAAACAAAATTGGGTCAACGTCAAGTCTGAAAATATCAGCAGCGGATTGCCGAGACGACCCTTGGGGCGATGGCGAGGGAGGGGATACCATCCATCGCAGCCTCCTCGAGCAAGGTGATACTGAAACCCATCTTCCCACTATCCGTCATACCGACTCACCCTGCGTGTGTCGTCAGGTGGCGGCAGCGTCGAGCACCGGGTCCGCGGTGACCGCGCCGGTCTCGACGTCACATTGACGCCCAAGAAACAACGCCCCCAGTTGCTCGATGTCGCGCATGCGCCTAGCGGCTAGTCACGGTCGTCGGTCCGATAGGCGCCACGGAAGTCATCATAGCGAAGCCGAAGGAGATCGAACAGCATGCGACAGGAGTCGCGCAGCGGATGAACACGACTTGACGGGTCGTTTATCCACACGACCGGCACCTCGACCACGCCATACCCCATCTTGCTCGCGATCCAGATCAATTCGACATCGAACGAAAAGCGGCTCTGTCGCTGCCGCGCAAGAATACGATGGGCCGCCTCGCGTCGGAAACACTTGAACCCGCATTGCGTGTCACGATAGCCGCTGACGACGATCTGCTGCACGATCCGGTTGAACACCCGCCCCATCCACTGGCGCCACCAGGGCTGGCGCAGCCGGACATCGGAACCAGCCAACGCCCTCGAACCAATCGCGACATCGCATCCCGGCCTCAGCGCGGTGAGCAATCGTTCGACTTGGTCGATAGGGGTCGACAGATCAGCGTCCGAAAACAAGAGAAACTGCCCACGAGCTTCCAACATGCCACGACGCACAGCGTCGCCCTTGCCACGGTTGACGTCATTGTGGAGCACCGTCAAGGTCGACCAACCGTCAGCTACCCGCTGAACCAGGTCAAGCGTATCGTCATGGCCGCCATCGACCACCACCAAGACCTCACTCACAAACGTTTGTTGCTCAAGATACGCTCGAACCCGGTCGAGGGTCGATCCAATCCGGTTCGCCTCGTCAAAGGCCGGGATCACAACGCTCAGGTAGATAGATTCATCGTCCATCGGCTCGGTGATTTGGAGTTCCTGGACCTGACCCGAGCCACATCATCTCATGCGTGAGACATCACTCGTCTGGCACGACGACGATGCGTTGGTCCACCGCCGTTCCGATACCCATCGAGGCTGGGAACGGAGCCGCAGAAAAGAGAGAACTGGTCGGCGCCGCTTACACGGCGGCGTTCGGATGTGGATAGGACCTGTCGGTTCTGAGCACACTGGATCCGAGAACTGGACGTTCCAGGCCCCAGACCAGTAGAACCGATACCGATAACGCCCATGCACGGATCACGCTGGTGTGCAAATCGAGACCAATATGATGATGGAACTCGGCCAACCCGAGCGCCGTCGCGAGTTGCACGACTCCCAGCAAACCCACACCGGCTAGACACCGACGCCACGCGAAACCCGGCGTCACGGCAACCCATCGGGCGACGAACAAGCCGAGCTGAGACGCGGCGAGACACCCGTGCGCTGGCTACGGGTGTACCGCCAGATGTGACCCCGCGGGTGTCGCCACGGCGGTCACGCCATTGGGACTAAAGCGATGCACACACAGATCGACCTGGATCGCTCCCGTCGCGGCCACGGCCCGCTCGACCGCCCTGCCGATACACTCGGCGCTGTTCAAGAGACCCGCCGACACCGCCAGGCGTCGATGAGGAAGTGTCGTCCGAGCGGTGAACGCGACGTGGAATCACCAAGAGTTGCCACCGTCTACTCAGTGACACGCATCCACCGGATCGTGCTTTGGAGCTCGCGTCCCTCGTCATCGACGGTTGGAGGGGGTCGTAACATCAGATGCGTATCCGTGAGCTCGTAGAACCGCTGCGCGTCGGTGTCGGTCCCAGCGGGGTCTTCATTCCCGATCCGATGGTGCACGAGATATCCCTCCGTCTCATGCACGGAGAACGGCCCGAAGTAGCTGGCATAGCTCTGGACCGCGGCCTGAGCCTCCTCGGCGGTCGGCTCGTCACCAGCGTAGGGCTGCCGGTCCGGCCGCATCAGATGCACCGACATGTGTCCAGAAGGAGCGTAGATGATGTAGCCTGCGTCATACTGTTCGGCCTCCATCGACTCGCCGTCACTGGTTTCCCGTGACACCGCCTCGATCCGATAGAACCCGAACAGGCGCCGGTGGGTGTCGGTCAGTTCCTCCTCCGGCAGATCCGGGAAACGCTCCCACGTGATGAAAGACCTCGACCCGTCCTCCGCCGGGGGCGGCTGCAAAATCAACCGGCCGTCCTCGAACGTATAGAAGCGCTGAGCGTCTGTACCCGCGCCACCCGGACTCACCGTCCCTTCCAGATGGTGGGTCACAAAACCTTCCGCCTCGTTGACGGTATATCGGCCGAAGTAGGACGTATAGCTACCGAGCTGGGCCAACGCTTCATCCGCGGTCGGCCCATCTTCCGAATACGGCTCTCGGTCGGGTCGCATGAGCGTGACCCCCATATGCCCCGTGGTGTCATACATGATGTATCCGAGACGGTCCTCGATGGGCTCTGTGGTCAGCTCACCGTCGGCGTCTCGCCGCTCGATTCGCGCCAACCCCCAGGCGCCGGCAAATCGACTTCTTGCGTCCGACGACCCCGTGTCGATCGCAGACGATGTCTCAGACGCCGGAGCAGGCTCTTCGCCACCACAGGCGTGACCGAGGAACAACGTCGCGACCGCCGCCAGCCAAACCTTCTTGATCATCGATGCGCTCCTCGCGAAAATCGAACCCGGGTCGTATCAGGGAGTCACCTGCACGATCACATGCGCCGGCGTATAGAGATACCCGTCGTCCGCCATGCCGCGGAGTACATACGTGCCAGGAACGCTGAACCGCGCGGTCGTCTCGATCAATCCGTCCCCGGGAAGAGGCGGCGGTGTCCACCCGGGTGTATGGTCCGCCATCGGTGGCGTCAACGGGTCAAATGTCATGGCAGCGGGACCACGATACTGCACCCATGCGAGACGCAACCCGAGCGCGTTGCGCCGTCCCGGGGGCCGACTGTTACGGGCCGCTCGGGTTTCTGGGATGCCGTCGTCACCGATTACGGCGGTCAGCCGCAGGTCATCTCCGACCGCGACCGCGCGTTCGGATCCCTCAGGCAACGTAATCCAGGGTGCCGCATTGTCGATCTCAAGAGCCCCTCCCCCACTTCTGTTCATGGCGATGACCTGGTCGTCAATAATCTGCTCGGGCACAAGCCACCCGACCGCCCGGTCGGTTCTCCCGTGGGCGGTCACAGTCCATACCAGCTCCTTGTCGCCCCAGTCGGCCGGTACGCGCACACGCCAGACAAAACGCTGCCGCCGGGGATAGAAGTAGGTCGGTTGCCCCTGGTCAAGGTCTCCCGGCTCCAGATAGTTGTCGGGCCCGACCGGGATGTGCAGCTCTTCCTCGTAGTTACGGTTGAGGTAACCAAACACCATATTGAAACTGCCATCGGGATTCTGTTCCCACCCCTCGAAGACCGGCTGCAGGTTCTGTCCGCTGTGGTAGGTCTGCGCGGTCGCGCCCGACACCCCGCACGCGAGAAGACCCACCACTCCCAGAACGCCAACCTGCGCCACACGACGACCCCAGCCCGGGGTTGGTCGAGAGATCATCTCCCTACTCGCTGTTGCTTCGCTGACGAGCGGCCAGCTTCTGCTCATACACATCCTGGGGCATATGAAAGAAGCTCATCCACGCGAAGCTCATGTCGTCGATTGACCGGTTCCCGAAACCCACCCAGTTCTTCGGGTCCGGGTTGTAACGATTGCTCGCCGTGTTGTTGTGCCAACCGATGACATGCAGAATAGTGCTCGCGGGAAGTAATGGCGCCACGTCGTCCGCATAGTTGTAGACGATGTGCCATCCGAAGTTGTGACCCGTACAGCTGAGGGTCTCCACCGTTCCGCTCGGATAGATCGCTTCCACACACATCCGTTTCCCACGGATGTGCATATGTGGCTGGAATCCGGTCACCTGAGTCGGCTCTGGTAGCACGTAGTAGCCGTCACTTCTCACGTTGTCGGCCCCGGCCGGAATATCGAGCGTATCGAAGCTGTCTCCAACATGACGCGAGAGGAGTACCCGGTCCGGCACGTGACCGGACGGATAGAACTGAAATCCGACCCGAGTGCGATCGACAATTTCCTCTCCCACCGAGCTGTAATGCATGTTGAACCGAATCTGGGTCCCGGCCTTGATGAGGCGCCCGGTACCATCTGGAAAAATATCGCCGTTCTTCCCCATCGCGTATTCGTTGAGAAAGCCGCCCCCTTCTCCCCCGTCCTCCTCTTCCCACAACATCGAGGTCGCGACGTGATGCACAACCCGATGGGCGCCGGGGGACGGTTTAGTCTCAACCGCTTTGATATAGCGATCTTCGGTTAATCGTGCATCCGCCCACAGGTCGAGCCACCGATCGGCGTCGACGGCTCCGATCACCTGTTCCTCGGGGAGCTCGACGATCCATTCCGGCGTGCCAATCCGCCAGTCGTCTAGCGAGGCGAACTCGACCGGAGGCGGCGCCTCTACTGGGTTGCCCTGGGGAGCCCCGGCATCGACCCACCGACCGATCGCGGCAATCTCCTCATCGGTCAGTGACGCATCCTCCTTGAACGCCCGCACGCCAACATTACGCTCGATAAACCACGGTGACATCTCGCGCTGGGCGGTCTTGTCCCTTATGGCCCGGGCCCATGGTCGAACCTGTTGATAGGTGAGCAACGACATCGGCGCCACCGCCCCGGGGCGGTGACACTGCTGACATGCACGCTGCAAGATCGGGAGCACATCCTTGGTAAACGTGACCTCGGTGGGCTCCTGCCCCGTCGCCGCGTCGGGCGCGACAACACCTACCCCGGCGGCGACGAGCACGATGGCGGCCAGAGGCGCACCGTGACCACCGCGATGTCCTTGCCTGCTCTGCATGTCTGTCTCCTACCCCTGTTCATACTCAACCGGTGACTACGTGTCGATCCTGATGCGTGTCTTCCCACTCGCCAGACACGAACAGCGGCATTCTCCGTCGCGCGTGGACCACGATCAACCCGCGACCGCGACCCCATCGCCCACCGCCTCCTCCAGATACTTCATCGCTGCGTCGACCCCACCGGCCGCCACAGGAATTGAAGCGAGTCTCAACCCCATTTCAACGCCGGCCAAGGTTCCGACAAGGCTCAGGTCGTTGAGATCACCGAGATGACCGATGCGAAACACGTTCCCGGCCAGCTTGGCGAGACCAACCCCCAGCGACATGTCGAACCGGTCGAGCACCACCCGTCGGAGGTGGTCGGCATCGTGACCGGTGGGCGTCATCACCGCGGTGATCGACGGGCTATATTCGGCGGGATTCGCACACAGAATATCGAGTCCCCAGGCGCGCACAGCGCGTCGTGTAGCTTCTGCGTGTCTCGCGTGGCGCGCAAAAACCCGAGCGAGTCCTTCCTCCTGGAGCAACGTGAGTGCCTCAGCCAGCCCGTAGAGCAGATTCGTCGCTGGGGTGTACGGGAAAAACCCGTTCTTGTTGGCCGCCAACACCGCGCTCCAGTCCCAGAAAGCACGCGGGAGTCGCGCGTCGGCGTGGGCGGACAGGGCCTTCTTACTTATCGCGTTGAAACTGAGCCCCGGCGGCAGCATCAATCCCTTCTGGGATGCGCCAACGGTGACATCCACTGCCCATTCATCATGCCGGTAGTCAATGGACCCCAGCGACGAGATGGTGTCGACCAGGAAGAGAGCGGAGTGCGCTGTCTCGTCAATAGCACGACGAATGAGCGGGATCCGACTGGCCACGCCCGTCGACGTCTCATTGTGCACGACGCACACGGCTTTGATTTCACGGTCTCGGTCCTCGGCCAGCCGCGCGCCGACGGCCGCCGGATCGACACCATGTCGCCAATCCCCGGTGATCCAGTCCACGTCAAGACCGAGTTGGTCGGCGATCCGTTTCCACAATGAGGCGAAGTGCCCCGTTTCTACCATCAACACCCGGTCACCGGGAGACAAAATGTTGACCAAGGCGGCCTCCCACGCACCCGTGCCCGAGGCCGGATAGATGACCACAGGCTGAACCGTGCCAAACACCTCTCGGACCCCCGTGAGGAGCTCGTGGCCCAACGTCTGAAATTCCGGACCGCGGTGGTCGATGGTGGGTCGGGCCATCGCGCGAAGCACTCGCTCGGGCACATTGGTCGGACCGGGGATCTGGAGGAAATGACGACCGGCACGATAGGACATAGGCGAAACGCTCTCTGAATCAGAAACACACATGCCACTCGCTACACGGGTGACGCTGCCAGCAGCCGATCGCGTGAGCCTATCACTTAAGGACCCACCCAGGAATACGTTGCGCATTCTGGGGGTCGAGTCGACCGGCCAGCAAGGCGTAGGTGCCATACCCATCCATCTGAGTTTTCTCCGAATATTTGCTTGACCCGATTTCCCGACTGGGCCGCGCGCCGAAGCGCTGTCTTCATCAATTTCCCCTTACGGGGGCACGTCGTCCTAACCGGCGTGGACTGAGCCTCC
>JAYZGM010000037.1:0-8549 GCA_036336225.1 Acidobacteriota bacterium
CGGGTGTCACGACGCACGAGCATGACCTGCTCGTTCTTGATATCGCGGGGTCCGATCTCAAGTCGCACTGGCACCCCCCGCATTTCCCACTCTGCGTATTTCCACCCGGGGGAGTGCTCCTCTCGATCGTCGAGCATGACCCGTATGCCGAGTTCCTCGAGCTCCTCGGTCATCCGTCTTGCGTGGGGGAGTACCGTCTCCTTCCAATCACCGCGTGGGATCGGCACGATGACCACCTGATACGGCGCAATCCGTGGTGGCAGAATCAGACCGCTGTCATCACCATGCGTCATGATCACACCGCCGATCAGCCGCGTGCTGACCCCCCACGACGTCTGCCAGCCATGCTGTAGGGTCTTGTCTCGTCCCTGGAACGTGATATCAAAGACCTTCGCGAAGTTCTGGCCAAGGTTGTGTGACGTGCCAGCTTGCAGCGCACGCCCATCCCCCATAAGTGCTTCAATAGAGTAGGTCCTCTCGGCGCCGGCGAATCTCTCGCTCTCGGTCTTCTGTCCCTCAAGCACAGGCATGGCCAGTTCGGTTTCAGCAAAGTCCTTGTAGACGCCCAGCATCTTCAACGTCTCGGCTTGCGCCTCTGCCTCGGTCTCGTGCACGGTATGGCCTTCCTGCCACAAGAACTCCGTGGTTCGCAGGAACGGACGTGTGACCTTCTCCCACCGCACGACGTTCGCCCACTGATTGATGAGTACGGGCAGATCCCGCCACGACTGAATCCACTTCGAATACATCGTGCCGATAATCGCCTCGGACGTCGGTCGCACGACCAATCGTTCCTCGAGCTTCTCCTCGCCCCCATGAGTCACCCAAGCCACCTGCGGGGCAAACCCCTCCACGTGCGCGGCCTCCTTCTTGAGCAGCCCTTCTGGGATAAACAAGGGAAAACACGCGTTGACATGCCCTGTCTTCTTGATCCGCCGATCGAGTGCTTGCTGTATCAACTCCCAGATCGCGTAGCCATAGGGGCGGATCACCATACTGCCCTTGACCGGCGAGTAATCAGCGAGCTCAGCGCGGCGGATGATGTCGGTATACCAGCGCGAAAAATCATCGGACTGAGGTGTGATTTCCGTGACGAACGCCGCATCCTTATCCGACATCAGTAAGAGCCCTCCGAGCGAAACTGTTATCCTACCATTCACGGTCGGGTAGTCCGCCGGTCCCCACGTGTCGTGTGTGTCGTCCCACAGTCCTAGTGTCCTGGTGTCCTGTAACCGTGGTCTGCTGCAAGAGTCCCTGGCGCAGTGCACGGCTGGCAAGACGTGAGGAGGGACCAAATGGGCGATTTGTGGCCGAAGAGCAACGCAGCTCAAGCGAAATGTCCCGCCCGGGAATTATGCTGCGAACCCCGGTTACAGGACACTAGCTATGCTACCAATCCGGATCGATGTCTCCAGCGCTCGCCGCACCTATCCGGTATTCGTCGCCCACGGACTGGTCTCAGATATAGGCCAGTGGCTCGAAACCGCGGGAGTTGGCCCCCGACGGTTCGTGGTGTCCAGCCCGAACGTGTGGTCCAGACACGGGGCCACCGTCGCGAAGACAATCCCCAAAGTCGAGCCATTGCTGATCCCGGACGGCGAGCGCTCCAAGACGCTTCACACCGTGTCCCGCATCTACGAAGCGTTGATCCGAGCCGGCGCCGACCGACAATCGACGCTGGTGGCCGTCGGCGGTGGAGTGCTTGGCGACACGGCGGGATTCGCCGCCGCCACCTACCTTCGCGGGATCGACCTCGTCCAGGTTCCGACGACCCTACTCGCCCAGGTGGACAGCTCGGTCGGTGGCAAGGTGGGGGTAAACCATCCACTCGGGAAGAACCTCATTGGGGCCTTTCACGCGCCGGCCGCGGTCATCGCCGACCCGGGTGTCCTCGATACCCTTCCCCGACGAGAGCTTCGAGCCGGGCTTTATGAGGTGGTCAAATACGGGGTGATCGCGAGCCGCGCACTGTTTGACCAGCTAGTCGATCGGTTGCCTGATATCTTCCGACGTACGCCTGACATCCTGACTGACATCGTGGCGGCCTCATGTCGGATCAAGGCCGAGGTCGTTGCGGCCGATGAGCGGGAAGGGGGACGACGGCGCATCTTGAACTTCGGACACACTGCCGGGCACGCGCTTGAAGCCGCCACACAATACCGCCGGCTACGCCATGGTGAGGCGGTCGCTTACGGCATGCTGGTCGCGGCAGAATTGGCCACGGCGAGAGGCCTCCTGGACAAAGCGGACCATACCGCGTTGTCAGAGCTCATCGGCCGTATGGGACCATTGCCGTCGGTGACTGATCTACTGGTGACAGACATTGTCGCCGCCATGCAACGCGACAAAAAAGTCGTGGCGGGGCGTCTTCATTTTGTCCTTCCGAACGGTCTGGGCGACACGATTATTGTGAACGACGTCGCCGAAAAAGAGATCCAACGCTCCCTGCGTTCGGTCGGCGTCAGGTAGCACGCACCAACTGCCTACCGAACGCCGATGCCGTATTCCTGCATCTTGGCGGTCAAAGTGCGGTGATTGATCTGTAGCGCATCGGCAGCGAGTCCGGTGTTGTTTACCGTCTCGTCCAGCGCCTGTTGGATCTTGCGTCTTTCGACCTCCGCGAGTATCCGCTTCGACGCATCCGCGAGGTTTCCGGACAAGTCAATCGACTGCCAGGGGTCCACCACCGCTGCGGGTGGCGCATACCTATCGGTAAGACTCAAGTGCGGCGGGCCAATCTCGGCATCGTCACACAGAATGACCGCTCGCTCCACACAGTTCTGAAGCTCGCGCACGTTGCCGGGCCAGCCGTAGGCCATCAGCGTATCTTCTGCCGCGGGAGAGAACGTGAGAGTCCGCTTCTTCAAGTCCTTACAGAATCGATCGACAAAAAACCGCGCAAGTAATGGTACGTCCGCGACTCGTTCGCGTAGCGGGGGGATCTCAATCGGGAAGACAGAGAGCCGGAAGAAGAGATCCTCGCGAAATGCACCCACCGCCACCCGGGACTTGAGGTCACGATTGGTGGCCGTAACCAAACGCACGTCCACTTGCAACGACTTCGTACCCCCAACCCGTTCGAACGAAAGTGTCTCCACAGCCCGGAGAATCTTGGCTTTCAGCGCCAAGGGCAGGTCACCAATTTCATCGAGGAACAACGTGCCACCGTGTGCCACCTCGAACTTGCCCGGCTTCCGCGCTCCCGCGCCGGTAAACGCCCCCTTCTCGTAGCCAAATAGCTCAGACTCCAACAGACTCTCTGGAATCGCAGCACAGTTGATGGCCACAAACGGCTCGGCCGAGAAAACAGCTCCTTCCCGGTGCCAGTCTCACCCTCCAGCATTACGGTAGCATCGGTCGTCGCGGCCCGCTCGAGCACCCGTATCACCTGGGTCAACGCTTCATCCCGACCAACGATCCGCGGCACGCCCGGCCGGATTGAGAATCCGCACTTGGTCATTGGCCCCGACCACCAAGAGCCCCGACGTAAGACCGGCGATGATTTCCTCGTTCAGGCGCCCAAATTCGGTGGCTCGGGCGTGGGTGGCACGCTCCTCATCTCGCAGCCGGCTTACCGCCTGTTCGACGACCGTGTTCATAAACGACGCCTCGGTCCCGGTGTCCCGAGTTCGGGCACGTCGGCTGACATTGCCCAGCCGGAGCGCGGCAACCACGAGCATCAAGAGCAACAGCGAGGACTGGGGCATACGTCACCAGGAGCCCAACTGGGCCCACCACGCCAACATCAGATTCGGAGTCATGGATCACCCGCGGACACGCACGCGCCGCGCTGCGGTCGGGGCACAGCCTCCGACTCAACTGGCCGGCACCCCCCTCACGGTGACGGCCCAGGCGCGCGATCATACGCGCGGAGTGAGGCATTCGGGGCCCGTGCAGTGGGGGGTTCGGACCGCAGCCCGTCCAATCAATAGAATCCGAGATACCACTCGACCAGCGGTTGTCCCACATGAGTGACCGCAATCGCGGAAGCCGCAAGAAACGAACCGAGGGGAAGAGCGTATTTGATGTTGCCGCGGTCAAATATGACCATGCCGCCACCGACCAGCGAACCGGTCAGGGTGGCGAACAACAGCGTGACCAACATCTGCTGCCACCCCAAGAACGCCCCAATCATGGCCAGCATCTTCACGTCACCCATCCCCATGCCCTCTTCCCCGCACAGTCGGAAGTACACCGCGCCGACGACCCAGAGAACACCTCCGCCGACCAGCGCACCGATAAACGCGGGCCACCAGCCGGGCACCAGGAACATACTCGTGACGAGTCCGACCAGCACACCCGGAAGGGTGATAACGTTCGGGAGAATACGATACTGCAGGTCAATGACGAACAAGACGATCATCGTGGATACGAACAGGAGACGCACACCGAGCAACGGCTGCCAGCCGAGCTGCCAGTACTGCAAAACAAAGAGCAGTCCTGTGATTGTCTCCACCAGGGGGTACATCACCGAAACGGGAGCACGACACGTCCGGCACCGCCCCCGCAAGACAAGCCATCCAAGCACGGGCACGTTCTCGAACCAGCGCAGCTGGCGGTCACACGCAGGGCATCGCGAAGGCGGGCTGGCAACCGACTCGTCGCGGGGCAGACGGTAGATACAGACATTCAAGAAACTGCCCACCGCCAACCCGACCGCCAGTACCACGCCAAACATGGGAAGATCGGTCATGGTGAAGGCGGGGGAGGAGGGAGTGACTCACCCGGGAGCGGGTAGAGCTCAGACTCCGGCGACAGGTTGATGGTTTGGCTGGAAAAGTCGATCACATACGGTCGTCCGGTAGGGTCAATCGGGATCCCGACGAGCAGTCCGGCGTCTACCAGCTCAGCCCATGAACGTGGCGGACGACCGGTGTCGCGATGGAACTCCTGCGCCGCACCAATCAGCTGATCGATATCGCCCAGCGCGCGGAGCTGGGTCAATCGACGCGCTGACTCGTTCCGGATCCAGTCGTTGTCAGCCGAGTCATACATTTGCTGCCACAACCGTCTCGACGATTCGTGACTGCCACCGGCGGCCAACGTGGTGGCCGCCAGGGATCGGAGCCACCACGAGGCCCCGGGCACATCGGCGGCTCGGTCGAACCACGCCGCGGCCTCTTCATAGTCCCGGAGCCACCAGTAGTAGGTGAACCCGATGTCCATGTAGTACTCCCAGCGATCCGGCATCACGGCAAGACCCTTCTCAAGCAAGGCAATCGCCAGGTCTGGACGACCTGGTCCGTTCGGATAGGCCTCAGTGAGAAAGATCGCCCCAAATCGATAGGCCACGTTGAACCGGGGATCCAATGAGGTCGTGATATCGAGTAGTGGTCCCAACAGGTCATAGCGCCTCTCACCCGCCGCTCGTTTCGTCCCTCCGTAGTGCTGAAGCGCGCGCACCCAATACACGTCAGCCAATGCGGCGTCGAACGACAAGGCGGCCCGTTCGAGCGCCGTCCCCGACGGGATATAGAGCACCTGCGCCTCCGTCTGCTCTTGAGCGTACAGCCGGTCACGCGTGACGGTGGCCGATAGAGACAGCCCCGCCAGCAGGACCAGGACGATGGCGCAGCTTGCCGGACGCTCCCACCACCCCGTTCCCTTCATTTGAAATCACGCCGTGAGAAGATGAATACAGCGGCCAGCAACAACATACCGATATAGGCCACGGCATAGCCCGACGTCAGCGCCATGTATCCGAGCGAGACCGGTTGCGCGTGCACGACCTGTGCTTTGACGTCGAACGCCGCCAAGTTGGGGAGCAAGTGATACACCACCCTGGCCACAATACCTGCCGCCTGGGAATCAACGACGTCCTCGAAGTTCCGGAGGTCGGCGTTGAAGTGTCCAACCACGTACAGACCGAAGGTAAGCACGGCCGCGAGGCTCGGCCTCGAAAACGTCGAGAAGAACAACGCCACGGCCGTAACCAGCATCAGCTGGACAAAAGTGAGAAACACGGCCCGAAGCAGGGCCGGGTCCGTGGCCGGGGCCTCCCAGCTTCGCTTGAATTCCTCATTTTCAATCCATGACATGTATCCATGCACCAGATACAACGCCGCGGTCATCACCGCGATATTGAGAGCGAGCGTCAACACCAACCCGGCGTACTTCCCGAGTATCAGTTCATACCGCCGCACCGGTTTGGAGAGCAGGCTATAGATGCTTCGTCGCTCGACCTCCTTCGAAACCAGACCGATCCCGATAAACACCGCGATAAACAGACCGAAGACCTATGTCGCGGCCAGCCCGAGGTCTTTGATGATCTTGACGTCCTGGCCGGCGGTAAGCTGCCCGATGAGATACGAAGCAGCCATCAGGATCACCGCGAAGAGCACAAGGTTATAGGGCACACCTTGTCGCGGACCGACTCTTTGAACACGTGAACGCCGATACGTGCCACGACGGTCATAGGTTCGGCGATGACATCCCGGTGGGCGGCCCCTCGTTTGGCTCGGGGGATTCCGGTGCGGTAGCACCGTGACGTGTCACGTGGCGAACAAAGTAGTCCTCGAGCGACTCGTGTATCGGCGTCAACGCCACGATCGAGAAACCCTCACGGGCGAGGATCGGCAGGAGCTCGTCCGGGTGACGGTGTACCGGCACGTCGACGACAAAACGACCACCCGAGCCGTGTGTCACCATACTGAGTCCCAGCCTCGTCAGGGCTTGAGTGTCGGCTCCAGAGACGACGAGCTCCCACCCGAACGTCTTGAATTCCAGATCCGAGAGATGCCCAGTCGTCACGAGTGTCCCTTGGGCCATGATCGCCACCCGAGTACACATGGCCTCTGCGTCTGACAGGATGTGGGAGCTGAATACGATCGTGCGCCCATCATCACGCAGCGACTGGATCAGCTCCCTGGTCTGACGTCGGCCAACCGGGTCGAGCCCAGACATCGGTTCGTCGAGAAAGACAACCGCGGGGTCACTGATCAGCGCCTGCGCCAAACCGACCCGCTGGAGCATCCCCTTTGAGTATTTCCGGAGTTGCCAGCGACGTTCAGCGCCCAAACCAACCCGATCCAGCAGCGCCGCGGCCCGTTGCTTCGCATCGGGTCCTGACAAGCCGAACAACCCGCCGAAGTACCACAACAACTCTTCCGCCGTCAGGTTATCGTAGAAATATGGGAGCTCCGGAAAGTAGCCCACGCGTCGTTTGGTATCAATATCACCGACTGGGCGCCCGAGAATTTCCGCGCGCCCGGAAGCCGGAAGTCGGATAAATCAGCTGCATCAGCAGCTTCAGTGTCGTCGTCTTCCCGGCACCGTTTGGACCAAGATACGCCAGCACCTCACCGGCCTTGACGTCAAGCGACACCTTGTCGAGCGCGCGGACCGGTCGGCGCCAGAAGCCGACTGGGTAATCTTTGGTAAGCTCTCGCAGACTGATCGCGTAACCTGCCATCGTCGATCCGGATTACTCCAAGGTAGCGGTACCGTCGTCCGCAGCGAGTTCGAGAGCGATCGCCGAATCAAACAGCTGTGGTTGCAACCCGCCCTTGATCACCACACCGTTGATCACGAACGTCGGCGTCGCGTCGATGTCAATCAGGGCCCCCAAGGCGATGTCGGCCTTCACCTCCTCGAGGACAGTTTCATACTGTTGGTCAAAATCAGTCATTCCAGCCACATCCGCCAGCCCCTGCCGGACGGTCTCTCGGGACATCGTCGGCTGATTGTCGTAGAGCCAGCGGGCCATGGCGGCGTCACGACCCTCACGTCGAGCCAACCGTACGGCTACCGCTGCCGCGCACGCACCCATGTGACCGCCCCGGGGTGTCTGATCGTTACATTCCGGGTCCAACGGATAATCGAGGCTGAGCTGACGCACCGCACCCGGGTGGCTGGATTCGTAGCGGGCGAAGATCGGCTCGTATAAGAAATAGCTCTGGGCGCACGATGGGCACTGATAGTCGTTGAACTTCAGCACCAAGACTCGAGCTCCGTCGGACCTCACGGGTAACTCCACCCGGGGCTGGGCGTTCCAAAACCGCTCGAACTCGGAGTCATCGGACACACTCCGTGTAGCCGCCGACGAGGCGGGCGCGATGTCTGTCGGATGACCGGTGAAGGCGAGCCCAACCCCGACCGTGAGTGCCAGATAGCCACCGGCGACCCCAACGGCGAGTGGTGTCTTGACCAGCCGTCCGATGTCAGACCCAAGCCGACGAGGCATCGACAGCAACGGCGCCGTCGAAACGGCGCTCGCCGAGACAAAAATGCCGATGACCGCCACATACACCACGGCACACAACATGCAAAATGTGCCCAACACCACGAACGACTCATACCCAAGAAAGAGCACCGCCGCGAGCCCGACCGTGGAGAGCACCAGGAGATAGGCGCCGATGCTCTCGTCGAACCCAGCGTCTCCGCGCCCCGCCGTCATCGTCAACAGACCCACCAGGCCGAACCAAAACGCCCCGAATAGCGCAACCGGCACTCCGCCCACACTACCAAACCGACTCTCATACACCTGAGTACAGCTCACGCTCTCGCTGACATCGCAGAAGCTCGTGTAACCAGGATCCTGGGCGAGCTGA
>JAYZGM010000038.1:0-10228 GCA_036336225.1 Acidobacteriota bacterium
CGAACCGAGGTTTCGTAGCGTATCTGGGAGTTGGTGCATCAATCCGATCCGGAAGAGGATGGGAGCGGATTGAGACACGTGTGTTGGGATAACGACCGCAGTCGTACCGAACGGACGAGGTCGCGGGTTCACTCCAAGCACAACAGGAAGTATCGAGTCGCGAACTGGCGTCCTACGAACGGTCGCTCGTTCGCCAGGGTGAGATGACGTTTTGGCAGACGCGCGAGGCCGTCAACCGCATGTCGGTGTGCGAGACGTGCCCGCACGAAACGGCGGCCTGACCCATCTCGCTCACCCTCGCTCGCGGCACGACCACGGTGTGGGGTGTGGAGCGACCCACGGATGACGAGTCACCCGGTCGGCGGTAGAGCGGGTGACTCGTCTTTGTAGGCAAAGGGGGCATGCCTGGTCGTGTCTCGGGTGGCGAGAATTTGCGCCGAAAAGTCCAAAATGTTGCTGGAAATAGCTGGGAAATATCCAGATTGTCGATAGAGGCAGCATCGAGCACTCGAACCGCTCGATGGGGTTCGCTCATCCGAAGCACGGTAGGTCCGATAGCTCGCGAGAGCCATGCTGAACATGATGTTAGCGCCCGGGAAGACGCAGTTCGTAAGGACGCGACGTGATCGTCCGCGACTTCGATACCGGATCGGGACCGTGCCAGAACCATGCAACAACGTCGCGCGGGGAGCACGGAGTCGGGCCTACGTCCGGCTCGCCCTACTTGCGATACCAGTCGTAAAAGGCATCGCCCTCTGGAACCTTCCTCGTAATATCGATGATGATCGTCTCCCCCTCCCACCGCGTGACCAGTGGCTCCTTGCGGACGTGGCCATACATAAACTCTTCGACAAACTCGATACAGCGGTACTCCAGGAGCTGCATGTTCGGCTCTAGGCGGCGATAGAGGGGCATCGAGATTCGCCAGGGCCGCGTGAAGACGTTGGGATCCTCGACGGTCACCTCATAGAGGAGGGCGTCCGGCGATATGGGCGTGAACCGCTCCTCGAGACGGAGCGCCTCGCTATGGAAGTTACCCGCTCGGTCGAACCAGTTCTTGCCATTGAAGTCGGTAACGTCGACCACAAGCGTGTCCCCCTCCCAGCGCCCGACCGAATGGCCCATATACGTGTAGTCGGGCGGCCCTTCCACCTCATCGAGATGGATGGTTCGGGCTGTGCTCGTAAAGGCGTAGGCCATCTGAATCTTGTTCGTGCTCTGGATGATCTCAAATGGATAGGGCATGTACATCGCACGCGGAATACCGGGCAAATAGCACTTCAGCTCGGGGTCGCGGTCGATCCAGTTGGCGGCGTTTTCCGTCTTGAGCGCCGCCGCGGCTGGAGTGTACGGGATCGTCCCGTCGCCCTCCACAACGCCAAGTGAACCCGGCACGCCACCGGCCGCGCCGAGGGCCAGTACCGGGGCTGCTGGGACCTCGGCAAAGGCGAACGGATACGGGCCTGGTTGGGTGACGATTCCCGGCCGAGCCGCGTGCGCTTCGAGATCCCAATGTGCCTCGTTCAAGGCTTGCCAGATGCCGCTGAAGTTGGGTTTCCCGTCGGCCGCGCGGGTAGGCCTCACCGCCTGACCGGCAACGCCAGTCATCGATACGGCGACGACGGCACTGACCACGGCCGCCCCGAGAGCGAGGCTGAACGCCGAGCCTCTGGACCACTTTTTCATCGCGGAGCTCCTTTGCTCTTTCCTCTATTCCCAGCCGGGCCGCACACAATAACCTGGTGCCAGATCGCGGCCAGTTACCGGCGCAAGGGATTGGTGTCGGCTCCGCTGTCGGCGAATCCAGCGGAAAAACCGCCACACCCAGCCGTGCAGAGGGTCGCCGGATCGGGACCTTGGCCTTCGGCGAACGCGCGCTCCATCGTCCGTTCGCCCACGAGCAACCCGGGCAAGCCGTAGTTACCCTCGTGGCACCGCGGCTCCGTGTAGAAGCGATTGGCTTCGTTGCTCTGCTGGCGTAATTCGAGCGCGACCGTCCACGGCTGCGTCCACGTTGTCGGGTCCTCCATCGTGGCGACGTACTCAATCGTCTCGGCGTCGAGCCTGGTCCAGCGTTCGACCAGATGCAGGTTCTCTCGCGATCCTTGGTAGTCGGTCTTCGGGCTGAAGTTCGTGGTGTCGACGACGAGCGTGTTCCCTTCCCAATGGCCGCGGGGGTCTCCCCACCACTGCCGGACGCGTGGCGGCAGATGCGGTCGGTCGGTGATCGGGATGACGCGTTGCCACCCCTGGCCTTGCCCGGTGTCATAGAAGATTGAGACGGTACCCGCCGACTGCACGATCCGTAGGAAGTATCCGGCTGCTCCCCCAAAATCGGGCAGGCGGGCGGCCATGCACCGCTCCGACAGACCCCGGTCCTCCGGACCATCGGAGCGATTGAAGGAGCCCCCCGCGGCGGCGCCGGTGGCCGGGTCGTACGGTGGTGGCTCGGCTCGCCTTGGCGACGGCGGCCCATACGTTCCGCCGGCGCAGGCCGGAAGCTCGTCGCGGCAGACATCGGTGGGCGGCAACAGGGCGAGCTGATACTCACGAATGGCGTCGCGCCGGCTCTGGGCTTCCGGTGTGAGCGGGGGCAGCCTGCCATCCGGTGGATCCACGATCAGCGACGTCCGCTGGCCGAGTCGCTTGTGGCTCAGAAAGATGGCCGCGTTGTAGGCACCGCCGACATCCTGCTCACTCCCCCGACCCGCGCGTCGCTGGTCGGCGTTGATGATTCGCGTGCGCTCTCGATCCAGCTCGGCCCGTTCCTCCTCGGAGAAGAACTCCTGGTCGATATATTGAGTGGGGCGCTCCAACGGGATCTCGAATTCAGTCGTCCAGATGCCTTGCAGATCCGGCTCGCCCCACGGCGTCCGAGCCACGGGTGTCCGCTGAGGCTCTGTTTGGCCCTCACCGGCGAGTGGAACCGGCGCTAGCTTCAAGAGCGCGGTCACCGCCATCAGGACGGTCAGCACACCGATCGTCTCGAATACTCGTCGCCTCATGTCACCCCTCCCAACATTTGTTCCCCATTCGCAGAGCGCGTCGCCGGACGGTATCTTGTTCGCTTGCGGGTATTCTGTCTCCGGATCCCGGCAGAGAGCAACATCGCGGTCCCTCCTGGCGACTTCAGGTATCCGCACCCGTGAGCCTTGTGTCACTTTCGGTGCGCCGCTCATTGATGCCTGATGGAGTCGACCGAGCACGGGATCGGCGACGACCTGTCCGCTCGCGTCTAGGGCCACCGACGTGTCTGATCCCATGCCGCGTCGGTCTTCCGTTACTGGTCAGCCACCCAAGGTCCCAGCGCCTCGTTCCCACTCCAAAGCACGCGGTGGTAGACTTCCACTTCTTGTTCACAAGTTAGATCGGGCCTCAAGCGTCAAAAGGAGACTTTGATGAAGATAATGTATCTGGCATCGATAGCCGCCGTCGCTCTGGTGGGAGCCGGGCTGTCGCCAGTCTTCGCTCAGACAGAGGATCCGACCCTGGACCAGACGGCGGTTAACCCGGTCACGGGTAACGGACTCCCGAACCCGAACCCGACACGTATCGGGAACTGGGCGACACTACCCGAGGGGCGCGAGTGGGGCTCCACCGCCGGCCTCGACATCGACCCGACGGACGGACACGTCTGGGGCTACGAACGCTGCGGATCCGGCTCGGCGGGTGGAGCCGGGGTCAACTGCGACAACAATCCTGTGGACCCAATCTTCAAGTTCGACCGCCACAGCGGGGAGATTCTCGCCAATTTCGGCGCCGGAGTCTTCGTGACGCCCCACGGCATCTACGCCGACGAGGAGGGCAACGTCTGGGCGACGGACTTCGCCGGGAACACCGAGGGGACGAAGGGACATCAGGTCCACAAGTTCAGCCCGGACGGCGAGCTCCTGCTGAGCCTCGGCACCCCCGGCCAGCCTGGGAACGGACCGGGCCAGCTCAACCAGCCCATCGACGTGATCGTCGCGCCCGATGGGAGCATCTTTGTGGGCGACGGTCACGCCGGGCAGAACCTGACGACGGACGCACAAATGGACGAAGCCCGCGCGGCGGGGCTGACCGGGCGCATCGTCAAGTTCTCGCCCGACGGCGAGTACATCTTGGAGTGGGGCGAGATCGGTACGGAACACGGTCAGTTCCGCACGCCACACGCGCTGGAGTTTGACGCGCAGGGACGGCTCTGGGTGGCGGACCGGGGTAACCACCGTCTCGAAATCTTCGACCAAGAGGGGACCTATCTGGAGTCGCGCTATCAGTACGGACGCATCAGCGATCTCTTCATCACCGACGACCAAATGGTGTATGCCATCGATTCCGAGTCCAACCGGCTGCGGCATATCAATTGGAGGAACGGCGTCCGCATCGGACCTGTGGATCGGGATAGCCTCGTCGGCTTCATTCCACCGTGGGACTCCGACAGCCGGCCGTACCATGGCGTGACGGGAGAGGGTGTCGGCGTGGACGAGGACGGCAACGTCTACGTGGCCGAGGGACCGGCCTCGCTCAGTGATGCGGGCTCTGCCTTCACGAAGTATGAGGTGCCCGGTATGTAGTAGGGTGGACCGGAGCGAGGCGCATCAGCCGGTACGTGCGCCGGTCACGGTTGATCCCTTGGGAGGGAGCGTCTTTGTGATCGGGGCGCCTCGTCGGTCGCCGCGCTGCTCGCAACAGGTAAGACCACGTGGTGGGTCGGGGGCGCCTGGTTGGGTTGCCGCTGATCGCGGCCGACGACGGCTGCGAGGATGACTTCGGGGTGTCGATGGAGCGCAGGCTGTCCGCCCGTCGGGGTTTTACGAAGAGGACGCGCTCGAGATCGTTCCCAACTCGTCTCCGGGAACGGTGTTATCGACTTGCGGGTCCCAGAATGTGCTCTACATCCTGATTGTTTTCGTTACAGACGTACTCCATCAGTTCCCAGTCGGGCCGAAGAGTGGCGTCGAACTGCACGGTAAATGGTTTTGCGTAGGCACCCGGATCGATGATCGTCACGATCTTCTCAAGCGTCCCGAGGTTTGTCCGCGTATAGCGCTCAATCGTGTGAAGTTGCTCGGTGTGCGGGTGTCCCTGGAAGTCGAACCAGAATCTGTCATTGAAGCCCACCGTATCGATGACGAGGGTATCGTCTTCCCAATGTCCGATGGATTGCCCGTACCACGTCGGGTCCAAGTCATCCGGGTGGCCCCGACCGTCCACGAAGATCTGTCGGTAGCTGTGGATGTTGCCTTCAAAGAGAAAGAACAGGTGCGTGGCCGGCCCGTTCAGAGGTGCCTGGACGATTCTCCAGGGATAAGGCGCGATTCGCGGCACACCGGTGGGGAGGCAGTTGGCTTCGGGGTCGTCTTTCGCCAACCGGGACTCCATCAGTGCTTTGGCCTCGGGCAACAGCACAATCTCTTCACCGGGAAGAAGCCCCAGTCTGATGTCTCGAATGGGCCCGGAACCCAACCAGAGTCCCGAGAAGTCAGGGGTTCCATCGGGCAGCCTCGGCGCGGGCTGATTCAAGATCTCCGCTTCGGGGATCTGGGTAAGCAGGTCGCCTCCTGCTCTTGCAAAAGTGTCTGACAGATTCTGTTGGGCGAACAGCGGCGATCCGCAGAGGAAGGCGATGGCGGCGATCAGATATTTCATGGTGTCTCCCGCTGCTATCGGCTAATGACACTCGTCCCGTCGACTAGAGAGACGGTCAGCGCGTTGGCCATCCGGGTGCCATCTCTGGACAGCGATCCCTCGACTGTTACCTCGTCGCCTATCACCACAAAGTCTCGTGACCACCCATTGCGCCGCAGGATATTGGGGCTGGCCAATTCGAGGTTCCAGTTGACGATATTGCTTTGGTCGTCCTCAACATCGATGTAGAAGCGTGCGTGAGGATTCGTCCACTCGACTTTCGTGACGATACCTTTGAGCGTGATGGGCTGGTCCGGGTCGTACTGGGCCACGAACGAGTGATGAGCGGACGCCGCTGTGGACCAACACAAGAGCAATCCAAGCACGATTCCGACCGGTTTATCCATGACCTCTTCTCCGCCTCGAAGCCGGAATCTCCATTCCATCTGCTGGGAGCAGAACCCTTTATACACTAATCAGGTCTCGGGCCCGGTCTGGTTGTCCTCAGGCCGGTCATGACGACCCACCATGGTGGACATCGGCTTCTGGGGCGACCATCGCGATCTCATTCACACCCGAGACGGAAAGTACTGTCCGGCCTTCGAGACCATCCTCGAGGACGGGGGGGGACGCCCGTACGATTGCCACCACGCAGTTCCAATGTGAATCTATACATGGAGCGGTGGGTACGGTCGGTGATGGACGGTTGCTGGTTGACGTTGATCCGCGTCGGTGAGCCGGCGTTACGGACCACGTGGCGCGACGTTGTCGACCGCTTTCATCGGGAGCGTAATCATCAAGGGGAGGACAACCTCCGGTCAGACAAGGCTGGCCAAAGTAAAATCTACATGCGACCATTTCCAGTCATAGATCGGGACGAGTAGCAAGTCGACCGGGTGAGGAGGTGACCAGCGTGAGGGCGCTCACTCTTGGCACCACCCTTGGCCCGTACAAGGTGATAGCCAAGCTCGACGAGGGCGGCAGAGGCGAGGCGTATCGCGCCCGCGAGATCACACCCGATAGGAACGTGGCGCTGAAAGTGTGCCGCAAGGCGTTCACGGCTGGTCCCGACTGGCCGGCCCGCTTCGAGTGAGAAGCCAAGCTATCAGGGATATTCCACAGGAGGGGCATGCGCGGAATCGTCCTCGGCGCGCGACGCGGTCGGTTCCTTCCGGGAGACGACGGACTCACGTTACGTTCCGGGCCATTCCCACCAGACCTACGCCCGCGTCGCGCGGGCACGGAGGTAGCACCATGACACCGTCTGTTGCTCGCCGCCTGGCCGCCGTCTCGGCGCACATCGTCTGCGCGCTCGTCTTCGCTGTCGTCACGGTCTCGTCCCAGTCTCCGGAGGCTCCTGGGCCCCCTGACAGACCGATCGTGTTCTCCACGATGGAGCAGCCACGGATTCGCGTGGTGCCAGTCGCGACGGGACTGTCGCGTCCGTGGGGTCTCGCGTTCCGATCCAACGGCGATATCCTCGTGACCGAACGCAACGCGGGTGCGCTGCGGGTGATTCGGGATGGCGTGCTCGACCAGAGACCGATACCCGGCGTGCCTGAGGTATTCACCGGGACCCGGCTGACCGGTCTGATGGATATCGCTATCCATCCGGAAGACGACCGGCTTGTCTACCTCACCTACTCCAAGCCAGTGGAGTACGAGGGGCAATCACGCGCCACGGTCGCGCTGGCCCGCGGACGGTTCGATGGTGCGACGCTGACGGAGGTGCGCGACATCTTCGTGGCCGAACCGTGGGGGGGCACGACGGCCGGGTCGCGGATCGCGTTCACGCCGGATGGGTTGCTCTACATGACCATCGGTGGCGCCTTCGGAGCCCGGCGGGCGCTGGCCCAGGACCCAAGCTCACACGTGGGCAAAACCTTACGGCTCCGCGATGACGGGACCGCACCGGCCGACAATCCGTTCGTCGGACGACTTGGATACAAGCCAGAGATCTATACGTTCGGCCATCGCAATCAGCTAGGGCTGGCCATCCACCCGGAGACCGGTGCGCCGTGGGCGAGCGAACACGGGGTGCAGGGTGGCGACGAGGTTAACGTGCTCCTGGCAGGACGGAACTATGGCTGGCCCGACGTGTCCTACTCACGCGAGTATGCGGGGCCGCGGGTGACCGAGCGACCCTGGCGAGAAGGGATGGAACAGCCCGTGGTCTACTGGGTGCCGTCCATCGGCCCCTCGGGTCTGACCTTCTACACGGGTGCCCGGTTTCCGGCCTGGCGGGGCAATCTCTTCGCGGGCGGAATGACGACCGGCAGGATTCGAGGCACGGGACACCTCGAGCGCATCGTGTTCAACCGGAATGGGTAAGAGCTGCGACGCGAAGGGCTACTGGCCGACCTCAGACAACGCATTCGTGACGTGCGGCAGGGCCCGGATGGATTCCTGTATGTCCTGACCGATGAAGAGGATGCGGTGCTGCTCAGAATCGAGCCGGGCCACGCCATCCCTGGCCGGCCGGGCAGCATTGTCCCGGCCGTTCGGTTGACGGAAGCCCGGGTCCCGCCGTTGCCGGAAGCGGAGTGGGACGACGAGCAGCGCGTGCTCGTTGAGAAATACGCCCCCGACGGCAATCCCGGGAACGCGCTCCGCACGTTGATCCGGGTGCCGGCTTTGGCCGACCGGGTCTTGTCGGTCCTGGGTTATATCGCGACCGAGTCGACGCTCTCGCCACGTCACCGCGCGCTCTTGATTCTGCGCACGGCCTGGCTCACCCAGAGTGCCAATCTCTGGGCGACGTTCGCGAGCAATGGGGACGGAACGGGACTGACTGATGACGAGGTGCGTCGCATCGCCGAAGGACCGTCGGTAGCCTGGGGCGATCAGGAGGCGACGCTGATCCGACTGGCCGACGAGCTGTTCCGACACTCGTCTGTCACCGACCGCACGTGGGACGCGCTCGCCGCCGAGTACGACCTTTACAACATGATGGATGCCGTCGTTACGGTGGGGGAGATCCTGACCCGCGCTATCCTCTTTAACTCGCTGGGGATTCAGCCCGACGACAACACGACCGCGCGCATGCCCATCAACGACGTCGGCTACCGCGTGGTCGCCCGTACCCGCGAGCCGCCGCTGATGACCCCGCGCATCGAACCGGGTGCGGGGGACGGCCTTCGCGTCACGCGGACCTTCGGTCGCCATGCGCGCATGGCGGCGGCACGGGGCGCGACGCCGGGCTACGTGCTCAACCCAGAACGGTCGCGATTGATGCCGCATGATCGTGAGTTGCTCATCCTGCGTACCGGGTGGAACACACAGGCCGTCTACGAATGGGCGAAGCACGTGGGTAGTGTGGGCCGCGCGCGAGAACATGGCCTCGACCCGGTCTGGATCGCCGAAGGGCGAGATCAGGCTGGGTGGAACGTGAAGGAACTCGCGCTCATCGCCGCCGCCGACGAGATGTTCCGTGATTCGATGGTGTCCGATGACACGTGGAGCCAGCTGGCCGAGGACTACGACACGCACCAGTTGATGAGCGTCGTGATGGCCGCCGCGCGGTATCGGATGGTGTCGCTCACGCTCAACGCGTTCGGCGTGCAGCCTTTACCGGACGACGAACGGTTCCCGATCCTCGAGGGTTATTGAGACCAGAGCTCGCGAGCCGCTCGCCCACACAGAGAACCTTAGCTGGATCGCGATCGCGGCGATGGTGCGTGGTGGCGACCGAGGTGGGGTGATCCAGCCGATTTCCTCGAACCGTCCAAAGTCGGCGTCGAGTGCTTGCGCCGGTCGCTGTTAAGGCTTGGCTTGACGGCGGGCGGGCCTTTACAATCATCTCTCGTCTTGGGCAGACGACGGATACCCGGGCCAGCACACGAGCGAGGGAGGAATCGTGAGGATCCTGAACGGTCTCGGCGCAGCCACCTTGGCCTCGTTTGCGGTCGCGGCCACACCGGCACCTGCGGGGGCGCAGTCGCCGGCGGGGCCTGTCACCTTCACGGACCACATCCGCCCGATCATGGAGCGGAGCTGTTGGAACTGCCATGGGGAGGCGGCCCAGTTGTCGGACCTCGATCTCCGCACGCGCGAATCGGCGATGGCGGGTGGCACCAGGGGGGCCGCGGTCGTGCCGGGCCACGCGGAGGCTAGTCCCCTCTACCGGGCGATCGCGGGACTCGACGACCCTCCCATGCCGATGAGCGGCCCCCCCCTGAGCGAGGCGGAGATCGCCGCCGTCTTGACCTGGATCAACGAAGGGGCCCACTGGGATGCCGCCGACGCGACGACGGCGGCCGCCGCGCTCGCCGCGCTCGAGAATTCCGAGCTTCCGCCTGGTGCCCGGGATTACTGGGCGTTCCAGCTCCCCGCACAGGCGCCGGTCCCGGTGTCGGAGACCTTCGAGCATCCCGTCGATCGCTTCCTCGACCAGGCGCGGCGTGATGCCGGCGTCGTCGCCGCGTCCCGCGCGGATGACCTCACACTCCTCCGGCGGGCCTATCTCGACCTGACCGGAATGCCGCCGACCCTGGACGAGATCGACCACTACCTGGCCGACACCGAGAGAGGGGCGTGGGGACGACTGATCGACCGCCTACTGAACTCACCACAGTATGGCGTGCGATGGGGGAGGCACTGGCTGGACGTTGCGCGCTACGCC
>JAYZGM010000039.1:0-7617 GCA_036336225.1 Acidobacteriota bacterium
CGGGGTGGGTACGCCCCCGCCAGCACCTGACGATGACCCCGACTGACATGTGCCCATGACCGCACCACACGCTGAACGCGAACGGATCCGAGACGCGCTGCTCAAAGGCACGCGGTTTCTTGTTACCTCGCACGCACGTCCGGACGGTGACTCGCTCGGCTCTCAGCTGGCCCTGGCCGAGGCGCTCACGCAGATCGGGAAACACGTCACGTTGGTCAACTCCGATCCACCCCCGAGCCGATATGAGTTTCTCCCAGGTGCGGCCAATGTCGAGGTCGCTGCATCGGTCGACGGCTCCTGGGACGCCGTGGTCGTGCTCGAGTGTAGCGAGCTCGACCGCACCGGGGTCGGAGGACTCGACTCTCAGACGCTCATCAATATCGACCACCATACCGGGAACACCATGTATGGGGCCCTCAACTGGCGGGATGAATCGGCGTGCGCGTGTGCCGAGCTTGTCTTTGAGTTAGTCGAGACCCTCGGAGCCCGCTTCACGCCGACGATGGCCACCAACGTCTATGTCGCGATCCTTACCGATACGGGCTCGTTCCGACACGCCAACATCACCGCCCGAACGTTCGAGATCTGTCGACGCATCGCCGACACCGGTGTCGAGGCGGCGGGAATCGCCACCCAGGTTTTCAACAACTGGAGCATCGGGCGTCTTCGTCTGACCGGTCAGGTGCTCGACCAGATGCAGCTAAAACACGACGGTCAGATCGCGATCATCGCGGTCAACGATGCGATGGTACGCGAGACGGGATGCGGAGTTGACGACATGGAAGGGATCGCCAATCTCCCCCTTACGGCCCGCGACGTCCAGGCAGTGATCTTTCTCAAGGAATCAGACCGCGGGCTACGCGTGAGTCTGCGGTCAAAAGACGGAATCGACGTACGCCGCGTCGCGGTGTCGTTTGGCGGGGGTGGCCACAAGAATGCGTCGGGGTTGACCATCGAGCGGCCGTCGCCAGCCACCGACGCGCAACTGGTGTCTTGTGTGGCTCAGGCGATCGCGGAACGTGATTAGGAGTCCGAAAGCCCCGGGCGCCTCATCTTCTCCGAGAAAGCCGTCTTGTCTGGACGGCGTCCTCGTGGTCGACAAGCCGTCCGGCGTCACATCACACGACGTGGTCGCCACGGTTCGTCGCACACTCGGTCAGCCAAAGGTCGGGCATCTTGGCACGCTCGACCCACTCGCCACTGGCGTGCTCCCGTTGGTCATCGGCCGGGCCACCCGACTCGCCCCATGGTTCAGCGACGCAACAAAGCAATATGCGGCGGTGATCCGTCTGGGTCTGACCACCGATACGTGTGACATCACCGGAACGGTGGTCCCACATCGATCGGCTCGCGAGCACGACGAGACCATCGTGCTCGCGACGTCGCACGCCATTAGGGACGCGGCCTCCACCTTTGTCGGCACCTATGAGCAGCTCCCGCCTCAAGTCTCGGCCAAGAAGATCGGTGGTGTTCGAGCTTACGACCTCGCGCGGCGAAAACAGACCGTCACGCTCAAGCCCGTCAAGGTCACCGTCGAAGACCTGTCCATCCTTGCCGTAGAAGGACCCCGCATACATTGTCGGGTCACCTCGTCGAGCGGCTTTTATGTACGCGCCCTGGCTCGTGATCTTGGAGAGGCTGTGGGATGTGGCGGGTGTCTGGAGATGCTCCGAAGGGAGCAACATGGCCCGTTTGCCCTGGCCCAGGCCATGCCCCTCGACGAGCTGCTCGCGGAGACCCGGGAGCGGGCGGTTGCCCGTATCATTCCGATCGACCGACTCCTCCCTGAGATGCCAGTGCTCGTGGCCACCGACCGGGGCGCGGAACGAATCGCACACGGCAATCCCCTTCGAGCACCGGAATTTATTCTGACGAGAGAGCACCGTTCGACCGACGCTGGTAGCACCTCTTGGAGGGTGCTCGATCGAGAGGGTCATCTCTTGGCTATCGCCGAACACCGCCACGACGTCGTGCAACCGAAGGTAGTGCTCGTACCACGCACGCCAGTTGCCTGATGCGATTCACTGGTGTTACGATTGGTCGGTTAACCAATATGAGAGGGATGATTTCGTAGATGACGACAGCGGTATTGAGCACTAACGGCTCGACCACCTCGCATCGACCTACGTGGGAGTGATCAGCGGTGGTGCTACAAAAGGATCAAAAGACCGAGCTCATCGGCTCGTATCAGGTTCACCAGACGGACACTGGTTCGCCGGAGGTTCAGGTGGCTTTGCTGAGCGAACGCATCAGCTATCTGACCGAGCACTTCAAAATCCACGCCAAGGATCATCACTCTCGCCGTGGATTGTTGAAACTGGTCGGACAGCGGCGGCGCCTCTTGGACTACCTCAAAGTCAAGGACTCGGGACGCTACGCGGATCTAATCCGCCGGCTGGGTCTCCGCAAATAGGCGGTCGGTCACCCAGGCCTCGCTCCCGTTCTCCCCTCGCTCGTCCCCTCGCCGCTCGGCTCGCGCTGGAGTGACACTATGTATACAGGTGAAGTGAAGGTCGGCGGCCAATCTCTGACTCTCGAGACCGGCAGACTGGCCAAGCAGGCGAACGGCTCGGTCGTTGTGCGGTATGGCGACACGATGGTGCTCGTGACCGCGTGTTACGCCCCCAACGAACGGGAGGGCATCGACTTCCTCCCGCTCACCGTCGACTATCGCGAAAATACGTATGCCTCGGGCCGCATCCCGGGCGGTTTTTTCAAACGGGAAGGCAAGCCCCCGGAAAAAGAAGTGCTGACGAGCCGGTTAATCGACCGGCCCATCCGACCGTTGTTCCCGGCGGAATGGAGACGGGAAACCCAAGTGGTGGCGTTTGTGATTTCCGCCGACACCGAGAATGACTCGGATGTGCTCGCGCTGACAGGGGCCTCCGCCGCCCTGGCGTTGTCGGAGATACCGTTTCAGGCCACCATCGCGGCCGTTCGGGTCGGATTGGTGGATGATGAGCTGGTGATCAACCCGACCTACGAACAACGACGTCAGGGACGGCTTGACCTCGTAGTGGCCGGCAGCAAGGATGCGCTGGTAATGGTCGAGGCCGGGGCACAGGAAGTCTCAGAAGAACAGATGATCGCCGCCCTCGGCGCGGGGCATGACGCCATCCGGGAGATCATCGGGGAGATCGACAAGCTGGCTGCTGCGGCAGGCCAGACCAAGCTGACGGTGGAGACGAAGGCCCTGGATGCGGATGTCGTGTCGTCGGTCGAGGGTCAGCTCCTGGCCCCGCTTGGGGACGCGATGCGGATCAAGGACAAGCTCGAGAGTTACTCAGCCGTCGACAAGGTCCTGGACGACTATCTTTCCAGTCTCCCGGCCGAAGACGCTGTCAAACGATCCGAGGCAAAGACCGCGTTCAAGGCCCTCAAAGAAAAAGTGCTCAGAGACGAGGTGCTCGACCGTGGACACCGGCTGGATGGTCGCGCCTTCGACGAAATCCGCACCATTACCTGCGACGTGGGCTTGCTCCCGCGGACCCATGGGTCAGCCGTCTTCACACGAGGAGAGACCCAAGCGCTGGTCACGGCCACCCTCGGCACGGCCGATGACCAACAAAAGGTCGAGCTTGTCGACGGCGAGATTTATCGTCGCTTCATGTTGCACTACAACTTCCCACCATTCTCCGTTGGAGAAGTCAAGTTTCTCCGGGGGCCAGGGCGACGCGAGATCGGGCATGGGAATCTCGCCGAGCGGAGTCTGATGCCGGTCGTGCCGAGCGAAACCGAGTTTCCCTACACCATGCGTGTGGTATCCGACATCCTCGAGTCCAACGGGTCGTCCTCCATGGCCTCGGTGTGTGGTGGCACGATGGCGCTCATGGACGCGGGGGTACCGCTCAAGGCACCGGTCGCCGGAGTGGCGATGGGGCTGATTCTCGACGAATCAAACGGTCGTCACGCTGTCTTGAGTGACATCGCGGGGGCTGAAGACCACTACGGCGACATGGACTTCAAAGTCGCCGGCACGAGTGACGGGATCACCGCGCTCCAAATGGACATCAAGGTCGGCGGCATCACTGCAGAAATCATGCAGCAGGCGCTGGAACAAGCCAGAGTCGGTCGTCTCCACATCCTCGAGCGCATGCGAGCCACCTTGCAGGACCCGCGGACCTCAATCTCGTCCTACGCGCCCCGCATCGTGACGATTCAGATCCCGGTCGACAAGATCCGGGACGTGATTGGTCCTGGTGGAAAGACCATTCGGAGCATCATCGAGCGGACTGGCGTCAAGATCGACGTCGAGGACGACGGCCGTGTCAATGTCGCGTCGAGCGACGATGCCTCCGCCCAAGCGGCAATCTCGATCATCGAGGAGCTCACGGCTACACCGGAGCTCAACAAGTCATATCTTGGAACCGTGCAACGCATCACCGACTTTGGCGCGTTCGTGGAGGTGCTCCCCGGTGTCGACGGACTCCTTCATGTCTCAGAGATCGCGCACTATCGTGTGAAGGAGGTGCGGGACGAGCTCCAAGAGGGTGAGAAAGTGCTGGTCAAGGTGATCAATGTGGATCCGTCCGGCAAGATCCGGCTGAGCCGAAAAGCGCTCTTGGACAAGCCGGCCGGTAGCCCCGACGCGGGGAACCGGCGCGAACAACAACCGGCGAAGTCCTAGCCGTCCGTGGCAAGACCCCGCGTCGCACCGAGAACGGCGATGGACCCGACCGGCAAGGCGCACGACAAGGGAGCAATGTCATCCAGACGGGGTGCAACTCCGTTCGAATGCCGCAGGGCTTTCACCACGGCTTGCTATCCAGAAGCAACTTCAACCGCGCCGGGCCGCTGCGCGGTCGCCAGACGATTGGCGAGCGGCGGGTGTGTGCACCAGAGCAGCTCGACCAGACGAGACGGTCGTTCCTCAACGAGATTCTCAGCCCCCAAACGTCGGAGACCCGACACAAAGGCGTCGGGATTTCTTGTCGCCCTGAGGGCAAATCGGTCCGCTCGTCGTTCATGACGGCGCGACAGGGCGCGGCCAAACGGCACCGCTACCAGCACAACGCCACCGGCAGCCAGAGCAAGAAGGGGAAGACCGGCGAGCTCGGCCAGATCGGACACCCCGAACATCCGGCCGACCTGCTCCACCATGTGCCCTCCGAACGCCAACGCGGTAATCCCCACCGACAGCTCGAACCCGATCCACCACCACACATCGCGGTGTAGGTGGTGACCGAGCTCGTGGGCCAGCATCACCTCGATCTCATCGTCCGAATAGTCAGCGAGTAAACGGTCGGACACCAGGATACGACGCGTCGAACCCAACCCGACCAACGTGGCGTGCGGACGCGTCTGGACTGACCAGGACGCACACTCCTCGACACGCAGCCCCGGGATACCAACCCGTCGAGCCAATGCCGTGACTCGATCGTGCAACGCGTGACGAGCCAACGGACGGACGGTGGCAAATCGGGGGATGACCCAGACGGGGGCCAGGTTGGTGAGTATCAGCGTAGCGGCGGCAAATACTCCTCCTGAAACTCCCCACCACCATTCCGGCCAAAGCCTGATCGAGCTGTACACAACGGCCCCGGCCACGCCGACCACCAGTGAGCTCAAACCGACGCTCGCCACATGCCCCACCACCCAACGCCCGACCCGCTCCTCGACCCGGCCATACCGCCACTCGAGGACATGGTCTTCAAACCACCGAAGTGGCAGCAAGACAATTTCCAGACAGATCCACACCGCGATGACATAGACGGTGGCGCTCAACACGCCAAGGGGTAGGCTGGGCCGGCCAGTTCCGCTGACCAGACGAGTGACCACCTCACTGAGGGCAACCGATACACCAGACCCGACGAACCACAGAAGGCAGACAACCACGAGTACCCACGTCAGCACCCGCACCCGACGACGGAGGCGGTGATAGCGAGCAGCCCTACCTTCGTTCACGACCGGAACAGTGGTTGATGACGATTTGTGACCGACGAACAACACCGTCAGGCGAGATGACACGCCTGCGACGTATGCTGCGAACTTCGGAGACGGGACACTAGTGTCCCAATTGCACGGAAATGAGCTTCGACACGCCGGGCTCTTCCATGGTGACCCCATAGAGGCGATCTGCGATCTCCATCGTTTTTCGGTTGTGGGTCACCAGAATAAACTGGGTTTCGGACTGCATGCCCCGCAGCATCTCCACAAACCGGCCGATGTTCGCCTCGTCGAGCGGCGCGTCAATCTCGTCCAGCAGACAGAACGGGCTCGGCTTGTATTTGAAGATCGCAAACATCAACGCCATGGCCGACAACGCCTTCTCTCCGCCAGACAACAGCTGGATACTTTGGAGTCGTGTGCCTGGAGGGTGAGCGATGATGTGTATAACGCGTTAGAGGTGGTCGGTCTCGTCGAGCAGTGTGAGACCAGCGCGGCCTCCACCAAACAGGGTCGAGAAGGTCTCCTGGAAGTGGCCATTGATAGCCTCGAACGCTTCTCGGAACCGTTCACGTGTCGTTTTGTTAATCCGTGAGATCGCATCACCGGTCGCACTGATGGATTCCACGAGATCCTGTCGCTGACCGGTAAGGAAATCGTATCGCTCGTCGAGATCGTCGAACTCCTCGATCGCCATCATATTCACTGGGCCGAGACGGTCGATTTTCTCCCGCAGCGACGTCACCATCCCATCGACCGAGGGTGCAGACTGGACTCTGTCCGGTATCGAGTCGACAACCGCCTCCAACTCCTCCGGAGTAGCCCCAGACTCGTCCTCGCTTACGCCGGTCTCCGGGGTCTCGTCTGCGGACTCGTCATGCTCCTCCTGCTCTTCGGCGGCACCCGGTACGTGTCCGCTCAACAGACCGTCGGCCTCGAGCTGTTTGGCTTCCACCGCGACGTCACTAAGGGGCAGCTGAAGCGTCTCTCGACAGGTCTCCTCCAAGTGGCCAAGATCACGCTCGGCGGTGGCTCGCGCCAAATCGAGCTCGCCGACGTCTCCACGCTCCTGCTCCAGGTCGGCTCGCGCTGCCCGCACCGCCATATCCTCGGCTTCGAGCTGTTCTCGCAAACTCAGCACCTGCTCGTCCGCGGTGCGGACGTCATCTCGCAACACGGCGAGAGCGGTCACATCGTGGTCAAGCTGCTCTTTGGAATTGGCCACCGAAGCGATCAGTGATTCTTGACCGGTGCGGGTCCGCCCGTGCTCCGCGATCTGCCGGGCCACGCGATCCTCCAACTCCTCGCTCGCTCGCTCCAAACGGTTCGCGCTCGCCTCGAGAGCGGACGCGCGTTCGACCAGCGCCGCGTGACCGGCCCTCACCTCTGCCACGTCCCGACTCAACGCGTCAATGGACTCACGCGCGTCGAGCACGCGGCGTTGCGCTGCCATAAAACGTTCGTCGGCGATCCGCTGTTCACCCTCGAGCCGTTCGATCGACGCTTGCGCCTCCGTACGGCGCGCGTCGAGCTCTGCCAACTCTTCCTCCACCGTTCGGCGCTCGATGCAGATCACCTCCCGTTTCTTGGACAGCCGCGTCTCCGCTTCCGAAAGAGACGCCCGCTGCAGATCCTGTCCAAGCAACGTCTTCTCGTGCTGGTGCCGTTGCTGACCGAGCTCGGTGAGCGCGGTCTCGGTGGCGACGATCAACTCATCCCGCTGGGCGATGT
>JAYZGM010000040.1:0-5886 GCA_036336225.1 Acidobacteriota bacterium
GTCGGCAGCGACGGCGGTGACGAGCGTCCCCGCAGCCAGGTGCGGCTGGCTGCGGTCTGAAGCCGAGCACCCTCGGACGGACGAGGATGCCGCAATCGATCGAGCGAGCGGACTCGGTCGATCTGGCCACGCGTCGGCACCGACGGAGGTGACGGGCGTACCCGCAGCCATGAGCGGATGGCAGCGGGCTGAAGCCGAGCAGCCTCGGACGGTCGAGGATGCCGCAATCGATCGAGCGTGCGGGCTCGGTCGATCTGGACACGCGTCGGCACCGACGGAGGTGACGAGCGTACCCGCAGCCATGAGCGGCTGGCAGCGGTCTGAAGCCATGCAGCCTCGGACGGACGAGGATGCCGAAATCGATCGAGCGAGCGGGCTCGGTCGATCTGGACATGTATCGGCACCGACGGCGGTGGCCACGTGCGACAAAGGGGCAACCGACGGGTTGCAGCGGTTGGACATCGGGACGGCGACGGCGAAGGCCAAACCCCGTCGTGCAGGGAATCCTACCTCCGCGCACGCGGTCATCTTGTGCGCGGACACGAAGCGAGTACTCGTCGTTCTGTCGACAGCATGGTCTATCCCAGGCGGTTTTTGTGAGGGCGGCGAGGCACACGGGGAGACGGTGCGCCGCGAGCTTCAAGAGGAAAGCGGACTACAGGCGGGGCGCGGTCACTGGAGCCTACCCCTCAAAGACAGCGGTAACGCGGCTACGCTAGGAGCAAAGATATACGTGGGAGGGTTCCATTTTGCCTCGGTATCGCCACAGCAGATGGCGGCGATCTTCGAGTCGCGGCTTCACAACGGAGAGACGACAGACTACGGATTCTATCGGTTGCCGCGCATCGGAGAACAAATCGGCGTTGTCGAGGACTGGGCCGGCACGCCGAAGAGACACCAGGGTTTTCGCCAATATAATCCCCAATGCATCCATGAATTCGTTGGACAATGCGAGCCCGAAGCAGCGTCGACAGTGGCGGCAGGCGCGCTCAGAGGCATCCCGAGGGCGCCTCCGCAGCCTCTCCGCATGGAGAGCGGACACCTCGCAGTGCTAGCCGACGACGGGATCTCAGGCGCCGACGAGAACGGGTGTCTATGGGGTCCGGACGGTAAGCCATTACGGCGCGTTGCGGGTCTCTCGGACTTCACGCAGAGAGACCACCGCTGCCGGGCGGTATGCTCCGAGCTCACGCCACGATGGCTACCGAAGGCGACGGAGGCGGCCATGCGCGCCGGAGACGCGTTGACGACGGCGGCAGCGGCGACACGAGGGGCACACTCTACGAACATGCTCGGCGACTCGGCGGCGGGCGAAATCTTCCACCCACTGGCGACGGGACAGACGCATATACGAGTGGAAATCGCCGACGGCTCGGAGATAACAGCCATCGGTGGGGAGCACCTTTTCGTGTGGCTCTGCGACGACGGCGGCGCTTACCACCTTGTTAATCTCGGTCCGGCGTACAGGATGATGGTACCGGAAGGGAACAAGCCGCTAGACCTCTTGTCCTTTCCCGCTCTGAAGCGCATCGGATGCACCACCGTCCTGTCGGCGGACGACGACGGATCGTACGTGCAGGACCGCGCAGGGAGGCGGTTTCCTCTACGCTGGACGGGTCAACTGTGGACGATGCCCTGCGAGGTGTCACCAGCACCAACGATGGCGGCGCCGGCGATCACGCCCGAGACAGAACGTAGACAATGGTCTTCTAGCTCCCTTGGATCGGCTCCGGAGACGGAGCGACGCATAGTTCCACGCGAACGCATTACGCCGGTCGAGCTGGTCAGCGAATTCGACGACACGGCGAAACCCAGCGTCAACGAGACGACAATCGAGAGAGACATGACGGAGCACGCCAGCCACGACGACACCGCCGACGAGAAGAGCGAGGCACAGTGGGGCACAGACACCGGTATCACTGTCGATAACTCGGTGGTCATACCGCTCCGGATGCCACGCTTGCGGGCTCCGCACCAGCTACGGGTCGGAGGCTCTGGCGTACAATCGAAGCGACTGGCCCCGGTGCGATACGGACAGGGGGCTAACGACGAGCCATCGGAGCGTGCAGCGACAGCAGAAGAAGTGGCGGAGGCTCAGCACCGCCTCGCGACGTACCACGAGAACTACCGGAGACTGCACTACATCTTTAATCATTCGATTCCGACCGTCGACGCGCTCATCCAACAAGGCCTGGCGAAAGACGTCCGCAAACCGGAAAATTTCCACTGCACGAGCTGCATGGTGGCGAACGAACGATCAGTGTCGTTCGGCGCCCACGCGCAGTCCGATCTCGACGCGGACATCCCATGGTCCGAATTCCAGGTCGACGTGTGGGGCCCGTACGATTGCGGTGCGCACGAGAGGTATGTATGGGGGGCGATATGTTGTGCCAGCGGCGAATCATGGATTCAGCCGATAGCGGCGCGAAGCGAAGCCGTTCTCGCGTTCGAAGCATTCTGCGTGTGGTTCGACTCGACCAAACGGAGCATCGAACGAGCCATCCGACTGCCTCACGGCACAGTAGAATTACGAGTGATCAAACTAGATCGAGCGGGCGAACATACCACTCTCAATGGATGGAAAGAATCAGAGCACGACGCGGCAGTGCGGCGCAGAGGAATCCGTCCAGTCTTCAACACAACGGACCTTGCACCCTCAGGAACGTCACGGATCGAAGCGCTGTGGGACTACCTCAAGACCAAGACGAGGGCCGCCTTCGCGACGATTCCATTGGCCCACGATACGTGGTTTTCGGTGATGGTTCTCGTGAATAGAGTCCGCAACATGTCGCTCACCAGCAGTAACCGCATTGGCGACGGCGCGCCCCCCTGGCAAACGCTCGGACGGAAATACGACCTCGCGAGCGTGCCCATTCCGGGAGCACTAGCCACCATCGTCAGAACGAAGACGGCGAAGACAGTAGCGGGAACGACAGTGGGGATCGTCATAGGCGTGAATTCCGACGGTCACGGCGTCACCGTGCGGACAGCGGAAGGCGACGAAGCCACGATGAACTGTCGAGTTAGCACGGACCTGGCCCCAGTTCGGGCGATGGTGGCGACAGCTCGAGCCGACCCAGCAAAAGCGACGCCACTCATGCGAGCAGCGTTCAACATCGACGGCGTGTACGACTGGCACCTCCAACAGCCGCTATCGGGCGCGGAGCGAGCAGCCGCCAACAGCGAGAACGACGACGAACCGACGCGGAGAGCACCGAACAGAAAGGTAGGCGTGACACCCGGGGATGGAGGGTCGCGAGCGCGCCTAGAGCGCCGACCGGACCCGAAAACGGATGATGACGACGTCGAGGAGACCACCCCAGCACAACGGTTAGCGCGGGCTCGGAAGATGAATGCGAAGCTCCTGTGGAACATATACAAGAAGGACGGATCGCCAGCTAAATCGGCTACATCGAAATCATGGGCGCGGCTCAAATACCAATCCCATCAGCCCGACTGCCGATCGCTCTATGCTCTGAAGTCTCACACCATCCGGTTCAACGGAGAGGTTATCCCAGCTTTCGCGAGCGGCGACCCTCTCAACGACGTTAAGGCGGGTATATTATCGTTCACGACGGCGGCGAGCGTGGCGGTACTTGCGACGACGCGGGACGAGGGGGACGTGCACCCGATGGAAGTCGACCGACTGATCCTCGCGGAGGCGCACCAATGGGCGGCGGCGGCACAGTCGACACGGTCGACACATAGGAGAGTCGGGGAGCTGCCGTGGCACCTAGCAGACCACACAGCGACGACGACGGCAGCAGGGGCGGTCATGGGAACAAAACGGAGGACAACCTGGACGATTCCGGAGGCAGCAAAGCACCCGCAATGGGATCCGGAGCTGAAGGCGGCGTGCGTGAAGGAGCTATCCGGGCTCAAACGGAACAAAGTCATGGAGATAGTACGGCGCGACAGCATCCCACCGAACGCGCCAGCCATCATGCGGCTCCGAAACATCGTCGAATTCCGCGGCGACGGAACAGCAAAGTGCCGAACGGTGGTGGTCGGCTCGCGAGAAACACAAGGGGAACACTACTTACACTCAGCGAGTCCTATGGTGATGGCCGAGACCGTCCTCATGCTCATCTCGGTGGCAGCGGTGGCGGGCATGCGCGGTGAGCAATTCGATTTCTATATGGCGTTCACTCAGTCCGATTGCGAGGAACCGGACCAATATATCGAGCTCCCGGACATTCCGGCTCCGCTCTTGGCAGAATATCCAGATCTAGGCCCGAGCCGCGGAGGTGCATTCGTAGGCCGCCTCCTCAAAGAGCTTTACGGGAGACACTACGCGTCGCGCGCGTTCTCGCTCAGTGTGCGGGAACGGCTCGAAGAAATGGGAGAAATCGAAGGAGTGCGCATAACCATCTTCACTTGCGATCGCTGTGCATTCTCCATGTCGTGGAACGATCATCACCTCCTCGGTGCGTTGCATAGCGACGATGGGATTTTCTTCTACACCAGTCTCATCATCCGCAACAAATTCGTGCAACTGCTAGAGGATCGTTTTATCCTGGAAACGGGACCCGTAGATGTATACTGCGGCCTGGAGATCGACTACAAACCAGAGCAGCGAAGAGCACGGATCCGCCAGACGCGACACATCGACATGATGCTTAAAATATTTCGCATGTCGGGAGCTCGCCCGGAAAGGCTCCCACTACCGACAGGACGCCCGGGAGAACTAGCCGCGCAAAGGTGGACTGGAGAAGCGACAGAAAGGAGCCACTTCGACTACGCCATGTTCATCGGAGACTTGGTATGGGTGACGAAAACGCGATTCGACCTAAAGCACGCAGCCCATCTCCTGGCACAGCAGATGCGAAATCCGGGACCGCACCAGATACATGCGGCTAACCACGTTCTAAAATACCTCGCAGGGACCCGCGACATGGCACTAGAATATTCCGTTCCAGAGAGTCCGGCGGGTTGGCCTCTACAAAACAAGCTGATCACGATGGCGGACTCTGGACACAATCACTACGGCGCGCCAGGGGAGACGGGAGTAGTCGTCATCCTAAACGGCGGCACAGTCTACGCGGCCACGAGACGACAGACCACGGTATCGAAGGACTCCACAGAGGCGGAATCGAAGGCGTACGCGTTTGCTTCGGAAGTGACCGTCAGCCTACAAGACCTCCTCGCGGAAATGTTGGAGGTCTTCTGGGCACCGGTGCCACTACGTGGTGACTGTAGCGGATGCTTCAAAATAATCGTGAACGGGACGGACCGACGCCACCACGCAGCATACAAGAAATCCCTGTCATATACGGAAGACAAAGTGCACCGTGCGCTCATTTTCCTCGATTTCATCATCCGTCAATACAATGATGCCGACAACCTATGCCAGCAAGGAACCCCGTACGAACATTGGCGCGATCGACGGGATCACATGATGGGAAGGAATACAAAAACTCATGTGTCGGACACCATCAGGGAGACCCAACGCCAGAACCACAGACTTAGGCAAAGGGAAGATGATTCAGCGGCGACGGCGGACTGAAGAGCAGCGATCACTATCTCCTCCTGATAGTGGCGGAATGATGTGAGGAGATAAACCCCAGATAAAAACCCCAGAACGGCCCCTAGTAAAACCCCAGACAGAAGGGACGGAAAGGGAAAGGGAAAACTGGGAAAACACCACAGAGAAGGGCAGAGAGACAACACTCATCTCCCACCTGAACACCACTCATCTAGACAAGACGCTATTTTCAACAACTTGTACTCGACGGTGCGGCAGCTGCAGCGCCCCTCGTTTCACTTACACGCCGCTCATCATCCTTTCCAATATATGCGACTCTCACGGGCCCAAAATTTTTCGAGCAGTAGTTTGTGGCTCACACAAGGAGACGAGGCGCCTGTTCACAAGGGGAGCCGCCGTAT
>JAYZGM010000041.1:0-10430 GCA_036336225.1 Acidobacteriota bacterium
GTGCTCGACCCGCACTGCGATACAGTGGCTGTGCGACGGATTTGGTTTCATCGCGAACTCGGGCGACGCCGCCCGTCTCGTGGGCGCGGCCGGGATACCGTGGTCTCTACTTCGTGCCCGCCCTCGTCGGTTTGGGTGCGCCACCGGCAACTCCAGTTCCAGACCGACATCCTAGGGAAGACGGTGGCCCGGCCCAAGGTGAACGAGACAACCGCGCTCGGAGTGGCGTATCCGGCCACCGAGCCCCGGGCACTGGACCGAGAGTTCCGTCCCGCCATGCCCCTGAGGGATCGCGCCGGGCGGAAAGCCGGCTGGCGTAAGGCGATCGAGCGTTCCCGGTCTTGGGTCGGACCGCCCGGTACGGCGCGGCGCAGTCCGTGTTCCCGGCTTCGCCAATAACGCTGCCTCCCCGGGTCCCAGTTTAGGTCTTTAGTCGGGTAGCGAAAATACAAACAGGTTGTTCCCAGCGCTTGGACGCAGCTCAGGAGTCAAGCCCAGGAACCCCGACGCGGTTCCGGCCGAGCCGGTGCTCACGGCCACATACTGTCGACCATCGACGGCGTATGAGATCGGGAATCCGGTGACGGCCGACCCCAGGTTGATCTCCCACAATATTTCGCCGGTGTTCTGGTCAAACGCACGGAAGCGTCCGTTCACGTCGCCGCCAAACACGAGCCCACCACCGGTCGTCACGAGTGACATCGTGGCGGCCCGTTGCTCGTGAATCCACCGAGTAACTCCGGTTTCGGCGGAGATGGCCTGGACCGTGCCGACCTGGTCGGTGCCGGGCGCCAGTTGGTTGCGAACGGCTAGGGCATAGTGGCTTCCGGCGTCGCGGCTGGCCAGCATTCGCCCACACACGTTGCGCAAGGGGAAGAACATCGTATTGGTCAGTGGGCTATACGCACCCGCTTCCCAGTCTTTGCCCCCGAACCAGCTCGGGCAGGCCAGCACTTCTTGTCCCTCCGCGGTGAATACGACCTCGCCGTTGGGAATCACGGCGCCTGTCGCCCCATCGATAGTGCTGATGACATTCTGCGTGACGGTGGGGTTGGCCCACAGAAACTCACCCGTTTCGCGGTCCAGGGTGTAGACAACGCCCGTCTTGCCCGGAATACCGGTGACCACCTTTCGAATCTCACCAGGCTGCACCCCAGGGTTGATCCAACTGACGGCCGTTGGGTCCGGTGCCACGGCCGTGTCAAGGAGAATCCGCTCGAACGGGTGGTCGAGGTCCCAGTGGTCGTTGAGATGCTGGTAATACCAGACGATCTCGCCCGTGTCGGCATCGAGCGCCAGCGTTGAGTTGTGATAGAGATGCGTGTTCTCGATTCCACCGCGGAGGAACTTGGGCGCGGGTGATGTCACTGAGGTTCCCACGTAGACGAGATTCAGCTCCGGGTCTACGCTGGGTGCGGTCCAGGACCCGACGTGGACCCGTTCCTCGTAGGGCACGTCACCCCAGGTCTCGTCGCCCGGTTCACCCGGTGCCGGAACCAGTCGTCGTCGCCACAGCTCTTCGCCCGTGGTCGCATCGTGCGCCACAATGACACACGCCTCTGGTCCGGCCCACGGTCGGCAGCTCCGTCCCGAGAACGCCTTGCCGCCGGCGACGATCGGCCCCGACGAATGTCGGGCGGGGTTCACCTGATAGTCGAGGATCTCGGTTTCCCAGGCAAGATCACCCGATTCGGCGTCCAGCGCGTAGATGTAGTCGTCGTTACTCGTGTCGATGAGCAGGTTGCCGTAGATGGCGATGTTTCGGTTGACGCTGACGAGCCCACGGATGTAGTCGTCGATGTCATCCGGGAGGTCTCGGCGATACTCCCAACGGAGGTCGCCAGTTACGGCGTCGATGGCCTGGATCACGTCGTTCGGGTTCGGCATATACAGCGTGCCGTCATAGGCCAGCGGCGTTCCCTGCTGACTGCCCGCGGCGAGCGCGCGGGTCCAGACCATACGGAGGGCGTCGACGTTGTCGCGGTCGATCTGGGCGAGCGGGCTATAGCCCCAACCGTCGAGAGTGCGTCGCCACATGAGCCAGTCGTCGTCGGCTGGAGCTTGGAGCATGGCGTCGGTCACCGGCCGGAAAGGATCACCTGTTTGGGCGAAGCCGTCGCTCGTCCCGGTCATGACCAGGGTCGCCATCGCGGCGAGGAACCAGCGTGTCGCCGCGTCTCGTCGTGTCGTCATCTCACTCTCCCTTCACGCTAGGCACTAGTGGGGCAACGCGAACACAAAAAGATTGTTGCCCCGACTCGGGCTGAGCTCCGGAGTCATCCGGAGGTTGATCCCGGCCCCGGTACCCGTCGCCACCGCCACATACTGCTGGCCGCCGACGGCGAAGGAGATCGGATACCCGGCCACGGGGGACCCCAGATTGATCTCCCAGAGAATGTCGCCGGTGCTTTGGTCGAATGCGCGAAACCGTCCGTTGGCGTCACCGCCGAAAAGCAATCCACCACCGGTGGTGACGAGGGACATGGTGGCGGCCCGCTGCTCATACAACCAGCTGGTGGTGCCGCGCTCCACCGAGATGGCATACACCGTTCCCAGATACTCTGTGCCCGGTGCGATCTGATGGCGCGCCGCAAGCGCATAGATTGCCAGCGGGCGTTGGCCTCCTTCGGTCAGCGCAAGCTCCCGTTCCCCGGTCGGGTTCTCAGTGGAGAGCATCCGTGCGCAGGTGTTTCGAAGCGGGAAATACATGGTGTTGTTAAGCGGGCTGTAGGCACCCGCTTCCCAGTCTTTGCCGCCGGCCCACGTGGGACAGGCGAGTACCTCTTGTCCAAGTGCGGTAAAGATGACCTCGGCATTCTCGGTCACCTCGCCGGTCACTTCGTTGATCGCGCTAATCACGTTCTGTGGCACGGTGGGGGTTGCCCACAGGAACTCGCCGGTCTCACGGTCGAGCGTGTAGACCACGCCGGTCTTTCCTGGGATACCGGTCATGACGCGACGACGCTCGCCAGAGGTCACTTTCGGGTTGATCCAACTCACGTGGCCTGGGTCCGGGGCGACCGCCGTGTCGACCAGCATCCGCTCGAAGGGGTGGTCTAGGTCCCAGTGGTCGTTCAGATGCTGGTAGTACCAGCGAATCTCGCCGGTTTCCACGTCCAACGCCAGCGTCGAATTGTGATACAGGTGCGCCAGGTCGGTCCCACCTAATAGGAACTTCGGGGCCGGTGATGTCACCGACGTGCCCTGGTAGATTAGACGCAGCTCCGGGTCGTAGCTCGGTGGCATCCACGTGCCGACATGTACCCGCTGCTCAAAGGGCACATCACCCCAGGTTTCGTCACCTGGTTCCCCCGGTGCGGGCACGGTGCGGCGTCGCCACAGCTCCTCACCCGTCACCGCGTCATGGGCCACGATCACACACGAGGCCGGGCCCCCTCGTGGGCGGCAGCTTCGACCCGAGATGACACGGCCGTCAGCGATGATCGGTCCCGAGCTATGCCCGGCCGGGATCTCTCGGTAGTCGAAGATCTGTGTTTCCCACGCGATCTCGCCACTGGCCGCGTCGAGCGCAAACACGTAATCGTCGTCACTGGTATTGATGATGAACCGGTCGTAGATGGCGATGTTGCGATTGTTCCGTGCATTACCGCCCACGAACTCGTATACATCGTCTGGCAGATCTCGTCGATACTCCCAGATGAGATCGCCGGTCGTCGCGTCGATCGCCTGGATGGCGTCGCCTGAGTTCGGCATATACAACACGCCGTCGTAGGCCAGCGGTGTGCCCTCCATGCTTCCGGGGTTGAGCGCTCGAGTCCAGACCATACGCAGATCACCCACATTGTCTCGAGTGATCTGGTCAAGCGGGCTGTATCCCCATCCGTTCAGCGTCCTGCGCCACATCAGCCAGTCGGCATCCGCCGGGTTCTCGAGCATCTCGTTGGTGACCGGTGTGAGTTCCTCTCCCCGCTGGGCGCCCGCCATGGATGGATTGATGAGCAGCAGCAGGGTTGTGACGCAGAGGCAGGGTGCGAGACGTCGTGGCTCCATAGGCGAATCTATCCTCATGATGGGCGAAGCCAAGATTCTACTCCTGTGAGGGCGGAAACCCCTGTAAGGATTCACACGGGTAGGGTGGTACCGTCGAGCTATGGGGTTGGGGAACGGCCAGCGGTTGCTCCGGAATCCACGGCTTCCAGAGACTGAGCCCGTGATGGTGGACGCGTTGGCTGACTCTGGAGCCTTGCATCTCTGTATTCTCGACCAGGTCCGGATTCAGCTCGAGCTCGAGCCGATCGACTAGACAGAGGTGAGGGCACGAGGCAGCTGGCTCCTGAGGCGGGGTGCGGCTCGGGGCGATTCCGATGGAAGACAGGGATCTCGTGATTGTGCCCAAGACTCGGGCACTTGACGTCAATCCCGAAAGTCCGAACATGGCCACGTCTCTCGCTAGGTGACGGACTGCGGCAGGATGGCGTCACTGCCAGCGGAACGTGCGGACCGCAAGCAGGAAGGTTCCCGTTCCCCAGGCGACCATCAGCCCGAGCTCGGGGCCGACGCCGAGGATCGACTCGCCGTTGAGCATCACCCCGCGGAGGGCGTCGATCAGCGCGGTCAGCGGCAGCAGGCGCATGAACGGCTGTGCCGCGTCGGGGAAATTGGTGACGGCGAAGAATACGCCGCTACACACCCACATCGGCACCATCACCACGTTCATGATGCCGGACACGCCCTCGATGGTGCGGGCCCGGCTGGCGGTCAGCAGGCCGATCCCGCCGAAGGATAGTGCGCCGGCAAGCGCCACCCCGATCAGACCCGCCACGCTGCCCTCGGTCCTGACCTCGAACGCCCACCAGGCGAACCCGAGCAGCGCCAGCATCTCGAGTCCGAGAAACGCGAGCCGCGCCAGTACCAGCGAGGCGAGAAAGTGCGAGCGGCGCATCGGCGTGGCGACCATCCGTTTGAGCAGCTTGCGCGAGCGCGCCACCACGATCGCGAACCCGACACCCCACATGCCGGTGCCCATGATGTTCATGCCCAGCAACCCGGGGATCAGCCAGTCGATGTAGCGGCTGCCGGGTGTCGAGATCTCCTCGAGTCGAGCCTCGGAGCCGTGCCCGCGGTCGGTCGTGTCGGAGAGCGTGCGATCGACGAGCAGACGCGTTAGCCGGCTCTCGGGTCGCGCCGGGTCGAACCGGTAGGTCACCGGTGTTCCGGGGACGACGATGAGGTGCGCTCGGCCGTCGCGGAGTAGCCCGAGTTCGTTGGTCTCGCGAGTCGTGATCACCTCGAGCTCGTCGGTGGCGGCCAGCGTCGTTACCAGCGCGTTCGCCGCGGCTCCGTTCCTGACGGCCACCGTCATCGGCTCGTCCTCCCGGTTCTGGAACGCAATACCGAGGGTGAGCGCCATGAGCACCGGGAACACGAAGACCCAAAACACCATCTCCGGCTCGCGGAGCATCAGCTTGAGACGGACCGCCGTCAACATGACCAGTGGGTGAGTCGTTCGCGGCGGCTCAGTCATCGCGCAAGTGCTTTCCGGTGAGTGCCACGAACACGTCCTCTAGGGTGGCCGTGTGGGTGGCGACCGAGTCGATCGCCATCTGCTCCGCCTCGGCGAATCGCATCAGGGCCGGAAGGCCGAGCTGCAGATCGGTGGTGCTCAGCTGCCAGAGCCCGCCGTCGCGCCGGGCCGTGCGCACCCCGGGTAACCGCTCTAGCGTGTCCTTTAATTCGAGCGCATCCCTCATCGCCGCGTCGGGTCCGCCGACACCGAACTCGATCACCTGCGCTGCGCCGAGCGATGCGATCAGCTCCTTTGGCGTCCCCAGGGCGATGACCTGGCCTCGGTCGACGATGGCGACCCGGTCGCACAGCACCTCCGCTTCGTCCATGTAGTGCGTGGTCAGCAGGATCGTGCCCTTGGTCTCACGAAACGTCTTGAGCACCGACCACAGCTGACGTCGTGACTGTGGATCGAGCCCGGTCGTGGGCTCGTCGAGGAAGAGCAGCTCCGGCGAGCCCACCAGCGCGCAGCCAACCGCGAGTCGCTGTTTCTGGCCACCCGACAGCTTGACGACCCATGTGTTCGTCTTGCTCTGGAGCCCCAGCGTGTCGAGCACCGTGGTGATGTCCTGACCGGTGGTATAGAACGAGCGGAACAACCGGAGCGTTTCGACCACCGTCAGCCGTTCGTCGAACTGTGTTTCTTGTAGGTGCACTCCGAGCCGCTGCCGCAGGGCGTCGTCGTCATGCCCCCAGCGTCGGCCAAGGACCTCGACGTGTCCTGCGTCGGGCGCAAGCAAACCCTCGAGAATCTCGATGGTCGTGGTCTTGCCCGCGCCGTTTGGACCGAGCAGACCAAAGCACTCGCCGCGTTTCACGGTGAGCTGTAAATGGTCGACGGCGACCAGATCGCCGTAGCGCTTGACGAGATCGACGCATTTCAACGCTAGATCGAAGGATGGCGAGGGACGTGTCATCGAAGAGAACCAGTATGGCACTCCCATCGTCGATTCGGGTGCGCGTCCTGCGCGCGATATTCGCACTTACACACGGAGCCCAGCGTGAAGAAGAGACTGATTACTACTGTTGTCGGGATGCTCGCGTTCGTTCCGGCCCTCGCGGCCGGGCAGGAAATGGCTCGCGCGGCCGTGCTCGCGTTCAACGCGACGCACAGTTCCAAGCAAGCACGACGACAATCTGGTGACCTACACGCGTCTCAATCACATCACCCCGCTGACCAGGAAGGCGACCTGTGGTCAAGAGCTTGCACTCCTATTGGGACCGGCGGCTTCCTGTGGCCCGTCCCACCTCCGCTTGCTAGGCTCTGTCGACTCCATTCGGTTGAAATCCGCGTACGACGAGGGCACCCTTGACCAGCACTCGGTCCCGTTCAGCCGGTTATACGGTCTGCCGTTGGCTTCTCGGAGCACTGCTGGTGGCCCGGTCACGTGTCGTTGCAGAGGGAGGGTCCTCATGACTAAGCGTTCGCACAACGTGTGGTGGGCGGTCGTTACTGCAGTTTCGGTGGTGGGCCTCGCGGTTGAGGGGGGACTGCGCACGGTCGATGATGATATCTCGGGCGTGGTCACGAGCGAGGCGGGGCCCGAAGCCGGCGTGTGGGTCGTGGCCGAGACCGATGATTTCGAGACATCGTTTCGCAAGATCGTCGTGACCACCGATAACGGGCGTTTTCTGGTGCCCGATCTGCCGGAGGCGTCATATGAGGTCTGGGTGCGTGGCTACGGGCTGGTCGACTCAGACAAGATATCAGCCCGACCCGGTGACGACGTCGCTCTGTCGGTGAACGCCGCCGCAACGCCGCGCGAGGCCGCGGAAATCTACCCGGCCAACTATTGGTATTCGCTCCTCGAAGTGCCGCCTGCGATTGATTTCCCTGGCACCGGACCGCGTGGCAACGGGATCGGGACGGCGATGCGGACGCAGGCCGACTGGATCGATCGGATGAAGGATGGCTGTCAGCTGTGTCATCAGCTCGGCAACCTGGCGACACGTGAGATGCCGATGCTGGATCTGGATAGCTTCGACTCGACCGCAGATGCCTGGAACTACCGGATCCAGGTGGGTGGCGCCGGCTCCGCGATGGCCGCAGAAATTAACCGCATCGGGCGCCCGCGTGCCATCAAGCTGTATGCCGAGTGGACCGATCGTATTCGGGGCGGCGAGGTGCCACCGACACCTCCACGACCGGCGGGTATCGAGCGGAATCTTGTCCTGAGTATGTGGGGATGGGGGCATCCGCAGGGGATGGTCCACGACAACGTATCCACCGACAAGCGAAACCCAACGCTGTACCCCGATGGGCCCATCTACGGGGTCGGTGGGGCCGGGCTCGTGATTACCGACACTCGAACCCATCAGTCGGTGCGGATGGATCTGCCGACACGCGTGGAGCGTCCTCGTCGGGCCAACTCCTATCAAGGGTCGTCAACCGCTGTCCCGTCGTTGTACTGGGGTAACGAGTCATCCGGTCTGGTCAGCCGAAGCGCGCACAATCCGATGATGGACGACAAAGGACGCGTGTGGATTACGTCCGCCGTGCGTCCGAACGACGTGCCGGCTTGGTGTCTGGAAGGGTCGGACAACAAGTTCGCCCGCTACTACCCGATCCAACATCGCGCCGAGTCTCGGCAAATCTCGTACTACGACCCTGAGACCGAGGCGTTCGAGCTGATCGATACTTGTTACTTCACGCATCATCTCCAGTTTGCCGACGACGAGAACGACACGCTCTGGCTCAGTGGTTCGACCGAGGCGGTGGGATGGCTCAACACCCGGCTCTACGACGAGACCCGTGACGAACGCGCGTCGCAAGGGTGGTGCCCGACGGTGATTGACACCAACGGTGATGGGACCATTACCAAACCGTGGAATGAGCCGCGTGCTGATGGGAAGGTGGAGATCGACCCGACCAAGGATACACGCCTCGGGAGTCTCGACAAGTTCCGTCGGGCATACGGGGTCATTCCGCATCCGGATGGTTCGGTCTGGATCTCGCGTCGGTTCCCGGTGCCCGGTCAGCTTCTTCGATTGGAGCTGGGCGATAACCCTCCCGAGACCTGCAAGGCGGCGGTCTTCGAGCCGCCATACGACCCGGAGGGTGACCCGACCCGGTGGGGATACGGTCCGCGCGGGATCGACGTGGACCGTAACGGCCTCATCTGGACCGCGCTTGGTGGCAGTGGACATTTCGCCAGTTTTGACCGCACCAAATGCGCGGTGCTCAACGGGCCGACGGCCACCGGGCAACACTGCACGGAGGGGTGGACGCTGCATCAGACGCCCGGCCCGCGGATGAAAGGTGTCGAAGGCACCGCGAACGCGGACTATCACTATTACAGCTGGGTCGACCAGTTCGACGCGCTGGGGCTCGGTGCGAACATCCCGATTGCTACCGGTACCACCTCGGACGCTCTGTTGGCGCTGAAGCCAGACACGGGTGAGTGGGTGACCATGCGTGTGCCGTATCCACTCGGGTTCTACAGCCGCGGGCTCGATGGCCGTATCGACGATCCTGATGCCGGTTGGAAGGGGCGTGGAGTCTGGGCGAGCTTCAACACCGGTTCGACATTCCATCTCGAAGGTGGCAAGGGGGCGACCAGCGAGATCGTGCAGTTCCAGATTCGTCCGAATCCGCTGGCCGAGTAGTCAGGACCTTGTCCTCAACGCTCCACGTCAGCAGGCTGCGTCCCATCGCGGCCTGCTGATATACTCTGTTGGTTGGGCGTCTACGCCAGTCGCGTATCGGTGCCCGCCACCAGCTACCTCTGCGCCCTTAGCTCAGCTGGATAGAGCGTCTGGCTACGAATCCCACGAGCTAGAAACTAAACTGTTTAGAAAAAATATTATCTTGTGTAGTGCTTGTGTAGAAATACTCCTAACTGACGCGGGCGTTCAGAGCGGGAGTCCCACGCGTTAGAAACCGCATCTTGACATCCACCCTACCCCCATCGCAGATAGCTTAAGAATTGTTCCCACCATGTCCGTTTGGGTTCCGTCGAACGAGCATTGTCTAGATCCAACACTTCTACGATCAAGCGCATCCGGAAACGAGCGCAGCGCGGGTCGCGGGTCGATCCCAATCAGATATACCGAGACTCCCAACAGACGATTAGATGGTTGCCAGCCCCAGACACAAAAGCTAAGCTAACAAGCACTACGTTACGTTGTACAGATCGAGGGGAATATGAAAACTTTTTCTAGCGGGCTAGCATTGATTTTCCTAGCAAGTCTTTCTTATGGACAGTCAACGGACTCAGATGCTGAGCTTATAAGGAATGAGTTTGACGCATACTTCAATGACTTTAACGCCAGGGACTTTGATGCAATCGCAACGCATTTTCAGGTTCCCGCTATGTTTAAGACAACCCCTAATGTCATTGCAACGACTCATGAGGAAGTTGTGGAATTCTTTAGTTCGTTTCCACTTCAAAAGGGGTATGCGTACAGTCTAATAGATCAGGTTGAGGTCCATCGGCTGGCTGAACCGATATATTACTTAGAGCTGGACTTCTCCCGCTATAACAGCTCTGACGAACTTCTATTTGAGGGAAGTAGCCTTTACTTCTTTAGCAATGAAACAGGAAGTTGGAAAATATTTAGCTTATGGACAGGTGACAGAGAATAAAAGACCAATAACAACAATCAGCCTCGCCAAAGTCCACCGTCTCGCCCGTGAGTGGGATGCCGCGTGCCTGTGGTTCTTGGTCGCTTCGCGACTGTCAGTTAGTGCGCCTCCGTGAAATCAGCCTCGTCGATTATCAAGCTACATCGCTTCCGTCATCAACGAAGACATAGGTTGATAGAGCTTCATCAGCATTGACGTTTGGATCACCTCCCGAATCCACGAACGCGATGATTCCGTCACGGATCATTTCAAGGTATGTCTTGATGCGGATCTCCCTAACGGGAATACACGTCACACCGCTGTGTCCATTTCCGCAAGC
>JAYZGM010000042.1:0-7024 GCA_036336225.1 Acidobacteriota bacterium
TCCGGAAATGGGGTTTATCCGTCGCGACGATTTTCGGCGCACGTTTGCACAGGCGCAGTTCAGTCCTCGCCCGAGTAGCATTGCTGCCGTGCGGCAGTTCACCTGGGGAGCGAGCCTCGATTATATCGAGACCGTGGCGGGCCAACTCGAGTCCAGGGTTGCACAGGGCAGCTTCAAGACGGAGTTTGAAAATAGTGACCAAATTCGAGTGGATATACAACAGGACTACGAATTTCTCGAAGTTCCTTTCAAGATCGCGTCCGATGTGACGATTCCAGTCGGTGGCTACCAATTTCAAGACTATTTTGCATCCTACACGTTAGGAGCCCAGCGGCGAATTGCCGGGTCTCTCACGTTTCAGCGTGGCGAGTTTTACGATGGAAACATCACCGCAGTCGGTTACGTGATGGGGCGGATTGAGGTCAGCCCGCAGTTCTCCGTCGCACCAAGCGTGTCAGTGAATCGCATCAGACTGCCTCAGGGGAACTTCACGGCAAAGCTGGCAACCAGCAGGTTTACCTACACCTTTACTCCGCAGGTGTTTCTCGGCGGGTTGCTTCAATATAACTCCACCCTCGACGTGTTGAGCACGAATGTGCGCTTACGGTGGCAGTACCAGCCTGGCAGTGAACTGTTCGTCGTCTACAACGACCAGCGGGACACCGAACTTGGGCGCAGTTTTCCGATGCTCGAGAACCGCGCATTTGTGGTGAAGTTCACCAGGCTGCTTCGCTTCTAGTCAAGAGATTTACCGCACTCTGCAGTTGCCTCCTCTTTGGGGCTTTTGTGTGTTTTCATTGTGCTGTTTCCTGTCGTGCTGGAAGTGAAGTGTCTTCGTGTTTTATTAACGCTCCATTCTGTTTATTCATAGATATTGAGGGTTGTCGTGAAGAGCCTTGCTTTTCGAATGTAATGCTGTGAGGAATTACTGCCTTTTGTCTCTGTCGTTTGCTCTGAGAATTACGGAGGCGCTAGAATCGTTTTTCCATCGCTGTGTCGATGAGGAGTGCATTCAATATTCGGAGGGCAGAAATTGTTTCATGTTGCATGCCGAGCGTCTTGTTATTCCTATTATTGACACATCTTGTTGACGACTAATGAGACCCCAAAGGATTAACAAGGCGCAATGGGTGTCGTGGCATCTGGAAGAGGGCGAGCAAGGTAATCCGGTTGAGCGACGCAAGTGCGCACGCAGGAAAGCGGCGTGCGTATTCTGGAATGAACGAAAGCAGTTGTCGTAGATTCATAAGTTTGAGTTTTTTTGAAGCTCGAAGTGCGTTTGAATTCGGGTAATGGGTGCGGCCACGGGACAAGACCCAGGTCTTCCATCGCTAGCACTCCCACTCGAACTGGTTCAGAGCGACCTTGAACGCCAGATGGTTAAGGGTCGACTTCGATGGGGCATGACCATCGAACCGGTCCTTGGCGGATACATGCCGCGCGTAATCGAGCACCGTCAGGAGCTACGGATGCCCGTGGCGCCCGAGCGGCGTGTCCAGCGCTTGATCGTGAGCTCACCGCCCGCCTCCGGCTTCATGCCCCGCTCGTGGCACGCTTCAGACAAGAACCTGAAGCCCGGCATCTCTCGATAAAATCGTCGCATCTTCCGCAGATCGCCCACGCTGAGCACGATCTCGGCCACCCCCATGATCCCCACCGTCGATGTCCTACCCGGCCCACTCCGCCCAAAGGTCGTCGGCGGGCAGGTCCCGCGCGTGTTCGTACGGTCACAGACCGTCGATGAAGTCCAACAACGCGCGGTGGAACTCGTCTGGCTGGTCCAGATAGGCGGCATGACCGGCACCATCGAAGATGAGGGTTTCGCCATCTAACGCCTCCGCCAACACCGCCGCCTACGACACCGGGATGACATCGTCGTGCTCGCCCCAGACCACGAGAGCCGGCACGTCGACGTTGGCCAATCGCGAGCGGTACTCCGCGACCCCGCCCGGCGCGACCGGCACGAACCCGACCACGCGTTCCGGATGGGTCGCTACGAACGGCAGGCTGAATCCGCCGCTCATCGAAGGCGAGACGATGATGACGCGACGGTTCGGCCAGCGCTCAGCAAGCGCCTGGTGAAGATAGTCGTTTCTCGGCACCGACGACGTGTCCGACTGACCATAGCCAGGAAGGTCGACCGCCACCACATGATGCCCCTCCTCGGCCAGCGTGCTGATCGTTCCGATCTCGAGCCAGGTGTCCGAAGTAAAGCGACCTCCGTGGAGCAGAAACACCGTCACTGCTCGGGGGGGGGGAGCCGCCTCGAGATAATGAAGCGTCGACCCGAGCGTGGTCGTCGTGTGCGGTGTCACCAGTGGTTGAGCGGAAAGAATACTTGTCCAGAGAGTAAATAAGATCGACGTCATCACATGTCCTACGCCGTTGGAACCTTATTGCGCGTCTTGATACCGCCGCGCCCGGCGAAGGGCATCTTCGGCGCTGCGTCGATCCTCACTTCTGGAGCTTTGGAACGAGCGGAGGGCGTCGAAACAAAAGACGCCACACCCGAGCCCTAGCCAGAAGTAGGTTGCCGTGAGGCTCCCTCCATCTTGCCCAAGACGGCTGTACCAGAAGAATCCTCCGAGACACAACGCCGCCATAACGAGACCGACAGTTCCACGTAGCATGCTGGTCCTTTCCGGCTGGCTGAACCGGCCGCGATGGTTCGTCACGATGGTCGATGAAGAACCTCGCCGGAGAACCGCCTAATTATGTCACTTGGTACAACGATTCTCTCCGGCCCGTCTCGCCACGTCGAACACGTCGGCACCTCCCGGCATCAATCAATCCGACGCAAGAACTCCGTGACCGCGTCGATGACGCGGTCGCCAGCGAGCAGCGCATGATCGTTGTGGTCCGCCCCGGCCACGACCACAAGCTCTTTCGTCGCCGTGATCGACTCGTACACACGCCGGCTGAGCGCCACCGGCACGATCCGGTCTCGGTCGCCGACGATCACCAGCACCGGGCTGGTCACGCGACGGATCGCGTCGACCACCGCAAAGCGATCCTCGAGCAAGTACCGGACCGGGAGAAAGGGATAGTGGATTCGACCGACTTCCACCAACGACGGAAACGGCGACCGCACGATGAGCGCCGCCGGGGCATGCTCGGCGGCGAGTCCGATGGCGACCGCCGAACCCAAGGACTCGCCAAAGTAGACCAGGCGGGTCCGATCGACATCAGCCCGGCCAAGGAGATACGCGCGCACCGCTCGCGCATCTCGCCGTAACCCCGTCTCGGTGGGTGTTCCGGCATTTCCCCCAAACCCCCGATAGTCGAACAAGAGGACCTGGAACCCGCGGGCCTGAAGTGCCGCCGCCAGCGCTCCCCGATACGACCGGTTGCCGGCGTTGCCATTGAACACGACCACGGTCGCTGCGGGCGGAGACAACGCGCCCGCGACAAACCACCCGTGGAGCCGCAATCCATCTTCGGTTTGGGTCTCCACAAGCTCGGGCGGGGCAAGCCCTACGGTCTGCGGCCCGAGCACCTCGCCAAACGGCATGTAAATCAGCCGTCGTTGGAATACCCAGGCGAGCAGCGTCAGACTGGTCGCAGAGACCAGGACGATGAGAAGGAGGATCATTGCTCGGCGCACCGCTCATTCACGCCGGGCTCAGTCACATTGACTCGCAGCAGCCGGCTCTCCGTGAGAGATTATTGACGATTCTGCGGGACACGACCGTAGCCGTGGCCGCAGACACCGCGTACCACAACATCAAATGGAGGGCCGGATCGGGATCTACGGCGGGAGCTACGGGGGGTTCATCACGCTGATGGCGATGTTCACCGAACCGGGCGTGTTCGCGGCCGGAGCCGCCTTCCGCCCCGTGACCGACTGGGCGCATTACAACGACGGGTACACGTCGAACATTCTGAACCGTCCGCAGGACGATCCGGACGCGTATCGGCGGTCGTCACCGATCTATTTCGCCGAAGGCCTCGAGGGCGCGTTGCTGATCTGTCATGGCATGGTCGACACGAACGTGCACTTTCAGGACTCGGTTCGGCTGGCGCAAAGATTGATCGAGCTCCGGAAGGAGAACTGGGACCTCGCTGTGTACCCCGTCGAGAACCACGGATTTATCGAGCCGACCAGCTGGGCGGACGAATACAAGCGGACCCTGCAACGGTTCGAAGAGCATCTCTAACCGCCAGGGATGGCAACGCGTCACTCCACCGTCAGCGCGACCAGTCCGGTCGCGTCACCGGTCCCGTATGCCACGACGAGATACTGAAGGTCACCCAGCATATAGGTCATCGGGGTCCCCGTTGGGGGGACGTCAAGCTCAACCGAGTGCAAGAGCGTCCCCGCCGCCTTATCGTAGGCGTTGAGAACCGGTGGCGACGCATCGGCGGGGGTCGGGGACTCAAAGCCAAGATCCGGAGCCTGGCTTCCACGAAGACCGAGGAACAGGAGCGTCTTGGTGACGAGTGGCCCCGTATAGGACCCGCCACCCATGGGCCCCGGATCGGGCAGACCAAAAGCGATGATCTGTTGACGCGGCCCGTCGCCGAGCGGCGTCATCCACGCGAGCGTCCCAGCGTTCAAATTTAAGGCCGTGACACGCGCATATGGTGGCTTGAACAAAGGAAGTCCTTGAGGTCCTTGGAGTCTTGCGCCCCCTCCACGAATGTAACGAAAATCGGCCCGGCTGGAGTCGGCAGGCTCCAGTCGGATGACATGCGGGCGAGTTTGCGAGGGGACATACAACCAGCCGGTCTCCGGGTCTATCCCCGCCCCGGGCCAGTTCGCACCACCCGTGGCCCCCGGCATGAGGATCGTGCCCTGCTGATCGTCGGTCGCCACGATCGGTGGCTCAAAGAGCGGCCCGTAAGCAAATTGGTTCAAAATTTCGATCGCCTCCTCTCGGAGCTCGGGAGTAAAGTCGATGAGATCGTCGATCGTTACGCCTTGCTGATCGAATGCAGGGGGCGCCGTGGGATGAGGCTGTGTCGGCGCCGTCTGCTCACCCGGCACGACGGACTGGGGTACGGGGCGTTCCTCGATCGGCCAGATCGACTCACCGGTCACCCGGTCAAACACGTAGGCGTACGCCTGCTTGGTCACAACGACCACCGCCTTCACAGGCCGCCCCCCCACGACGAGGTCCACCAAGAGCGGGGCCGCGGTGGCGTCGTAATCCCACAACCCGTGATGGACGAACTGGTAGTGCCACACCCGCTCGCCGGTCTTCGCGTCGAGACACACAATGCTCTCGGCAAACAGGTTGTCGCCAGGCCGATGCCCGCCATACCAGTCGTTGGTGGGGGTGCCGGTCGGCACATACACATAGCCGAGCTCGGGGTCGGCGCTCAGCGACCCCCACGCATTCGCCGCCCCGGTGTCGCGCCAGGATCCGTCCTGCCACGTGTCGTTTCCGAACTCGCCGGGCTGTGGGATGGTGTGGAACTCCCAGAGCTCCTCGCCGCTGCGGACGTCGAAGCCACGCACGTCTCCCGGGGGGGCGAGCTGGTAACGTGGCCCGTCGCTGACGACCGACCCGATGACGACGACATCGCCCACGACTAGCGGAGCCGACATGAGCTGATAGTCGCGACGAGGAATCGGTCGTCGCAATCCCTGCGTGGCATCAATCGCCCCGTCGGCCCCGAAGTTGGCGACGGGCCGTCCGGTCCGCGCGTCGAGCGCATAGAGATACGCGTCGCCGGTGGGCAGAAACACGCGGGCATCACGACCATCCGACCAATACGCCACCCCACGTGCGTTGAACCCGGTGTTGGTGGGCGGAACCCCCTCCCAGGTTCCGGGGTCGAACACCCAGCGCGTCTCGCCGGTCCTGGCGTCGATGGCTGCGGCCTGGCTCATGGAGGTCTTGATAAAGAGCGTACCGTCGACCAGAACGGGTGTCGCTTTGAACGCCCACGGCAGCCGGGACAGATCTCCGCGATGGGCCACGACGATGTCGTTATCAGGCGAGTCCCACCGCCACGCGACCCGCAGCCGTCTGACGGTCTCTCCGTCGATCTGGTCGAGAGGCGAGTATCGCGTGCTCCCGAGATCGCCACCATAGGCGGGCCACTGGCTCTGCGAGGCGCCACGCTGAGCCGCGGCCGGCATCGCCGCGACCATAAGGCCCGCGGCCAGAAGAACGGACGCGAGGTGACAGAGACGTCGATCGTTGGTCATGGAGAACTTTCCGTCCGACCATGCGGTCGGATCAGCCGCCATGTGCGGGCAGCGATGCGCTCAAGATATGGTCATAACTATCGCACGATTGACTTGACGAAGCCGGCTTTCTCCCGGCATTCTGCCCACGACAAACAACTCAGCGTGAGCGTGCACCGCACAAGGGAGACGAAGATGCACAGGAGCCAGACGATGCTCGTGACGGTATCCTCAGCGGCACTGCTGTCGGCGGCGATGTGGATGGGGACTGACAGTGCGGCCCAGGAGGCCGCCGGAGGCACCGTCCGAGGTATCGTAAACGGTCCCGACGGCGGCGAAGCGGGCGTATGGGTGATCGCGGAAACAGACGGGCTCGAAACCACGTTTCGGAAAATCGTGGTCACCGATGACGATGGGCGATTCCTGCTTCCGGACTTACCGCCAGCCGAGTATCGGATCTGGGCTCGCGGCTATGGACTACTCGATAGCACGGCAACGGTAACGACTCCGGGCAATAAGGTGTCGATTGCCGCCCGCCCGGCGACCAACCCTCAAGAGGCGGCCACGGTGTATCCGGCCAACTACTGGTACTCGCTACTCGAAGTTCCGGAGAGTGACGAGTTTCCCGGCACAGGCGACAGCGGCAACGGCATCGCGCGCGGCATGCGCAACCAGGCGCTGTGGGTCGACCGACTCAAAGACGGCTGCCAGCTCTGTCACCAGATGGGCAACAAGGCCACCCGTGAAATCCCGAACCTGGAGGACTACGACTCGACCCTCCACGGGTGGGACCAGCGCGTGCAGATCGGTGGCAGCGGGGGCGGAATGAACGGCGGGATGAACCGCATGGGGCGCCCCCGGTCGCTCCAGATGTTCGCGAGCTGGACC
>JAYZGM010000043.1:0-9099 GCA_036336225.1 Acidobacteriota bacterium
GGAAGCCGTGCTGGGCAAGACATTAGTCGTCGTCGGCGTTATCGTCGCCGCGGTCGGTGTGCTCCTTCTCGCGGGGGTGCCGCTGGGACGTCTTCCCGGTGACATCGTGTATCGTCGTGGCAACGTGACGGTGTATGTGCCGCTCGCAACATCCCTGGTGGCAAGTGTCGTGTTGACGTTGCTGCTGATGTGGTGGCGTCGTTAGTGAGGGGTGGTTGCGCGGGGGGGGGCGGGGCGTAGCCCCGTCTAAGGAACAATGAGTATCAAGTCTGACCGGTGGATTCGAGACATGGCTGCTCGCGGCATGATCGAGCCGTTTGTGGAGAGCCAGGTCCGACGGGACGTCGTGTCGTTCGGGCTGTCTTCGTATGGTTATGACATCCGTGTGGCCGATGAGTTCAAGGTCTTCACCAACATCAACTCGACCGTGATCGACCCGAAGGCGTTTGACACACGGTCGTTCATTGACCTGCAGGCTGAGGTCTGTATCGTGCCCCCCAACTCGTTCGCACTGGCGCGTACGGTGGAGTATTTTCGGATTCCGCGGGATGTGCTGACGGTGTGTCTGGGGAAATCGACCTATGCTCGGTGCGGCATTATCGTAAACGTGACCCCCTTTGAGCCGGAGTGGGAGGGTACCGCCACCCTGGAGATTTCAAATACCACGCCGCTGCCGGCCAAAATCTATGCGAATGAGGGGATCGCGCAGGTATTGTTCTTTCAGAGCGATGAGTCGTGTGACACCTCGTATGCGGATAAGAAGGGGAAGTATCAAGCACAGCGAGAAGTCACGTTGCCACGGATAGAATCGAAATGAGAGGGCGGTGCTCATCTTGACCCCGCGTTGGAAGCATAGTAGAATCCGACCTGTTTTTGAGCGGGTCGCGCGTGTTTTTTTCGGCAGAGCTTGTGACTGAATGCACAAGTCGATGTGCCATTGTGCGACGCTCCGATCGTCCCTAACGAATTGATGGAGAAACTCCGCGAGCGCGAGCCACAGCGCCTTGGTGGCGTCTTGGCGTCAGCCCCGTCGCTGGCCGTCCAGTTTTTTCTGATCCCGCTGGCGGTCGTCGGTGTCGTTGTGGCTATCTACGGCGGGTTTCGCTTGATGGTGGCGGACGAACGCACTCCCGAAGAGTATCTCAACGACGTCAGAAGTGGTGGGCGCGACCGTCGCTGGCCAGCTGCCTTCGAACTGTCGCGGCTCATGAGTGACCCCGAAACGGAGTCCAGGTATCCCGGGCTGGGCTTGGCGTTGCTCCGAGCCTTCATCGATTCGGCAGATGACGACCCGAGAATCCGACGATATCTGGCCTTGGCCATCGGTCGGCTGCAGGGGCCACCGGCCGACACCATTGAGACCCTGACAGACGCCTTGGATGGCTCGGACTCGGAGACGCTCATCAGTATCGTGTGGGCCCTGGCGTCGCTTGGAGACGAAACGGCGGTGCCGGGCATCGTGTCGATGTATCAGTCATCGGACGGAGGCGTCCGAAAGATGGCGGTCTATGCGTTGGGAGTGCTCCCGGATGATGGGGCGCATACGACGCTCCGAGCGGCTCTTGATGACCCCGTTCCGGATGTCCAATGGAACGCGGCCATCGGTTTAGCCCGTCATGGAGATCCACGCGGGGCCCGTGTGTTGCGACGCATGCTCGACCGCGAATACGTGGCTGGTCTTGTGACGCCGTCCGAGCGGATGATTGACCCGACGGGAGATGTGATGGTCAGCGGGTTGCGGGCCGTGGCGGCATTGGGGGCGGTCAATCTTGAGGTAAACCTCCGGGACCCGGTCGCTGTGCTCGCTGAATCCGATGAGAGTTTGAAAGTGCGACAGGCGGCGTTGGAGACCCTCGAGGTCTTGGAGGGAATGCCATTTAGTCGCAATGTGGCGGAACGTTGATCGCTGGCCCCGCGATGCTGGATATTGTGCCTGGAAGGATGAGGCGAAGTTGCACCCTCCGGCCGGACGTTGTCGGGACGCGCTGTCAATGACGATGGAATAGACACTATGGCTGACGAAACCACCACCCCACCGGCGCCTGACGCGCCTTCCCCGAAGCCCGCACCGGCGGTGAAGGCTGTATCGAAACCGGCCGCTGCCGCCGCGAAGGCAGCGTCGGGCAACGATGCGAAGCTGGCGGGCCGAACGACGACCGCGGCGGCCCGACCCAAGAAGAGCACGGCTCCCGACGATACATCCCCCTTGATGGGACGCCGGAGTTGGATGGGATTGGCCTGGGGGGCGTTCACGGCGGCGTCGGCTGGCTGCTTAGCCGCCACCGGTCGGTTCATGTTTCCCAACGTGCTCAACGAGCCGCCCCAGCAGATTGTGGTCGGCTTCCCCGATGAGTATGGCGACGGTGTGGACGAGCGCTTCAAGGACCAGAACGGCATCTGGGTCGTTCGGACCGAGAACGATTACGCGCACGAGACCTCGGGGTTTTACGCGCTGTTCTCCGTGTGCACGCATCTGGGGTGCACACCCAACTGGTTGTCCGCCGAGAACAAGTTCAAGTGCCCGTGTCACGGGAGCGGCTTCCGTCCCACCGGGATCAACTTCGAGGGGCCCGCGCCGCGTCCGCTTGAGCGGACCCGAATCGTCTTGGCCGAGGACGGCCAGATTCTCGTCGACAAGAGCCGCAAGTTTCAGGAAGAGCTCGGCGGCTGGGTAGACCCCGAGTCGTTCCTTCCAATCTAATGGCCCGTTAGCTAACACCGACCATGCCTGATACGAAGACCCTCGAACCCAAAGCGCCGGCGCTCATCCGCGCGTGGGACTGGATTACCGAGACTCAAATCTGGACGTCCATCTTCCGGCATACGGCTCCCATCAACGATCGGAACCGAGTGTTGGTCATGCTGTCCAACGTGTTTCTGCACATGCACCCGGTGCGTCTGCGGAAGTCGGGTGTGCGTCTCCGGTACACCTGGTGCATGGGGGGGATCAGCTTCTTTCTGTTTCTGGTGCTGACGTTCACCGGTTTGCTCCTGATGTTCTACTACCGTCCGACCCTCGAGTATGCCTACTCGGACATTGTCGGCCTTCGTGAGCATGTTCCACTTGGCATCATGCGTGAGATGCATCGGTGGGGCGCACACGCGATGGTGATTACCGTGTGGTTGCATATGTTCCGTGTCTTTATGACCGGTTCCTACAAACCACCCCGGGAGTTCAACTGGAATGTAGGCGTCATCATGTTGGTGTTAACGCTGTTGTTATCATTCACGGGCTACCTGTTACCGTGGGACCAGTTGGCGATTTGGGCGATTACGGTTGGGTCAAACATGGCTCGCGCGACCCCATTTCTTGGTCATGAAGGTCCGGGCGCATCCATGATGGCGCTGGGTGACGTGCAGTTGGTGCACATCGCCGATGACGCGCGGTTTGCGCTGCTTGGTGGGACGATCGTCGGCGAGGGAGCGTTGCTACGGTTCTACGTCCTGCACTGTGTGGGGTTGCCGTTGGTGATTGGGTTCCTGATGGCCATACATTTCTGGCGCGTTCGCAAGGACGGCGGGATTTCGGGCCCACTCTAGAAAGCTGATATCGGTCGACGGACACGAGACTTATGGACGCGCTAAAGAGCTTTATCGATCTGTTCGCAGACCCGCGACTGTTCTTCACGATGACCGTCGTGGCGCTGGTGTTGGTGGTGTGGAAGCGGGAGGCGTTCGCCTCCAATCGGTGGGGCTGGGGACTGATGGGTTTTCTGACGGTCTTCTTCGCGTTTGGTCTCACCGATGACAACTTCAACCTGATCATCACCAAGCCGGACAACGTGCCAATTGTGGCGTTGATCTTTCTACTGGTGTTCTTTACCTGGTTCTCCATGCGAGAGGCCGTGCGTAACGATCAACGTGTCGCCAAGGGCGAGCCGCTGGTCGAAAAGGACGAGGAAGATCGCGTCTGGACCTGGCCCGATTTGGTCTATACCGAGTTGATCGCGATGGTCGTGTGCACGGTGATTCTTATTGTGTGGTCGATTGGGCTCGAAGCGCCGATCGAGCAACCGGCGAACAATGCGAATACGCCAAACCCATCGAAGGCGCCCTGGTATTTCCTGGGGCTCCAGGAGATGCTTGTTTACTTTGACCCTTGGTTGGCCGGCGTTGTGCTCCCGTCGCTAATTATCGTGGGATTGATGGCGATTCCCTATATTGACAAGAACCCCGCGGGTAATGGGTATTACACTTTCAACGAGCGCAAAGCAGAGATCACGATCTTTCTATTCGGGTTCGTCGTGCTCTGGTCGTCGCTGATCGTGCTCGGGACGTTCCTGCGCGGACCGAACTGGAATTTCTTTGGTCCCTTTGAATACTGGGATATTCATAAGCTCGAGGCGTTGACCAATGTGCAGCTCTCCGAGTATTTCTGGGTGCGCGCCTTTGGTATGGCCTTGCCGGACAACTGGTTCGTGCGGGAGATTTTCGGGATCCTGTTGACAATTGGGTATATAGCCGTGCTACCGGTGGCATTGGCCAAGAAGGGGTTGACCAAGTATTACGAGAAGCTGGGCCCGGCTCGCTATTACGTGACGGTTCTTCTGTTCCTCTCGATGCTTTCATTGCCGGTAAAGATGCTGACGCGGTGGCTGTTCAATCTGAAGTACGTCGTGTCGATTCCAGAGTTCTTTTTCAATATTTAGCGCCATGGCAGACAAGCGGGCAGTCGGACACGCCTACAACATTGATTTCCTGAATGTGGTCTTTGCCGCATCTAGTTTGTTCGTGCTTTTTTCGACAATCTGGATGGTGTGGGATGACTACGATCGGGAGTGGAAGAACTATCAGCGGCAATTCACCGCGCTGGAGATGGAAGTCACCCGCGCGGGGCTGGCTCAGGCCCAGCAGGAAGTGGATCAGGCTCGGGTCGCTGAGCTGGCGGCGCAACGTGAGACGGCCGCGCAGCAGCTTGGGCAGAGCGCGGAACAGGTCGCCGATTTGGAAGCCCGGCTCGACGAGATCGAGCGGCAGCTCTTCGTGGCGACGCAGACTTTTAATTTCACCAAAGCGGAGTACGACGGCGAACGCTACTCCTTTGAAGTCCGCCGGGATGAAGCGACCGAGGGGCATGGCGAGGGCGAGGGCGATGAGGTGCACATCGACGGAGAGGAAGACGTCACCGCCCAGTATGACCGTTGGGTAGCCGAGGGGCTCGAGGTTGAGCGTCTTACGGCGGAGCGGGACGACCTCCGAGACCAGATCGCCGACTACAACGCCGACGTCGACGCTATCGCGAGCGAGCTAGATACGCTGACCGGCGAAACCGACCGGTTGCAAGGTCTTGTGTCGGACCTGGAGCCTAGCCTCCTCGATGACTATCTGCTGAACGCGCCCCTGCTTGACTTCATGGCGCCCACCATCACCGTGCGTCAGACGATTACCCCGAACATCGTCGATGACGTGAATTTTACCCGGGTCGCGAAGATGGACCGCTGCCAGACGTGTCACCTGGCCATCGACCGGGCCGGGTATGAGGACTATCCTCAGCCATTCCGGACCCATCCGAATTTGGAGGCCTATGTTTCGAGTGGGTCACCACACCCGCTGGAGTCGACCGGATGCACGGTGTGTCACGAAGGCATGGGGCAGTCGATTTCGTTTGTCGACGCCGCGCATAGCCCATCGTCACCGGAGCAGATGGTCGACTGGGAGGAGCGCTACCACTGGGAAGAGTCGCACCTCTGGGATTACCCGATGCTGCCCAGTGGCATGGCCGAGGCGTCGTGTGCGAAGTGTCACAACGAAGAGATCTTTATTCCGGAAGCGAACAATCTAAACCTGGGCTATGGCATGTATGAGCGGGCTGGTTGCTACGCATGCCACAAGACGATCGGTTTCGAGGAGCTTCGAAACCCGGGCCCCAACCTGATTAAGATCGCGTCAAAGCTCGAGCCGGAGTGGGTGGCCAACTGGATTCGCGACCCGCGCGCGGTGAAGGCCAGCACATGGATGCCGAAGATTTGGTACAACTCGAATACGAGCTCCCCTGAGGACGTGGTCCGGAGCGAAGTCGAGATTGATGCCGTAGTGGCGTATCTCTTTGCGAACTCGGTCGACCACGAACCCGCGATTGCGTTCCCGGGGCGAGGCAACGCGGAGAACGGTCAGCAGATTTTGGAATCGGTTGGCTGTCTGGGGTGCCACATTACCGGGGACGAGAGTCGGGAAGACGCTGGGCCGCGTCGCACGTTTGGTCAACCGCTCCAGGCGATCGGCAGCAAGACCAGTTACGTCTGGCTGTTCGACTGGATTCGTAATCCCAGGCACTATAGCGAAGAGACGTTCATGCCGGACCTTCGACTGAACGACTTCGAGGTTGCCGACGTGGCCACGTATCTGATGAGCCTCACCGGCGACGACGGTATGGCCGCGGGTGCGACCTACCAGGCGTCCGATGTCGACGCGGTACTCCTGGACTACGTGCGCGCCATCGTGCCGTACGAGGAAGCGCAGGAAACGATCGCCGGAATGAGTCAGGACGAGCGTCAGCTCGAGCTGGGTCGTCGGGCGATCGGCCGTTACGGATGCTATAGCTGTCACCAGATCAGTGGGTTTGACGACGTGCAGCCGATAGGCACCGAGCTCTCACAGGAAGGGAGCAAGTTGCTTCCGCAGTTCGATTTCGCATTTGTGCATGACATTCCGCACACGAAGAGGGATTGGATTAATTCGAAACTGCTCGACCCTCGAGTCTACGACCGGGGTCGGATTCTGCAACCGCTCGAGAAGCTCCGGATGCCGAACTTCGGGTTCACGGAAGCCGAAGCACGGCTTCTGACCACCGCGGTCCTGAGCTTCCAGCGTGAGGTGCAGCCCAAGGCGTCCCAGGTGCTTCGCTCGGCCCGCAAGGACGCCGTCATCAATGGCCGTAACTTGGTACGACGACGCAACTGTGTCGCGTGTCACGAGATCGAAGGCGATGGGGGCGATTATCGACAACTGGTCGAGGATCCGTCGTTGGCGCCACCGTTACTCACCCCGGAAGGCGCGAAGGTGAAGCCCGACTGGCTGTATGCCTTCTTGAGAGGGCCGATCACGATTCGGCCTTGGCTCGACGTGCGGATGCCCTCGTTCGGGCTCGATGACGCGCACTGGAACGATGTGCTCGACTACTTTGCCGGGATCTCAGACAGTGTCGGTCCGTTTAGGACCCATGAGGCGGTAGCCGACGTAGGGACGACCCAAACTGGCGAGGATCTCTTCGACCTCCTTCGTTGCCAGCAGTGCCACGTGCTCGATACGATCCCGGACGATCAGGACGTTGCGAACCTGGCTCCTGACTTGCGGATGGCTCGTGAGCGCCTCCAGCCTGACTGGATACTGGACTGGCTCATCCGGCCGCTGGATATCCAGCCGGGAACCCGAATGCCCACGTTCTGGACCGAGTACCCGGGCTCGTTCTACCCGCAGTTTGACCAAGACGCCGACGCACAGATCGAGTCGATACGGGACTATCTGCTGACCTTTAGCGGTGGCCCGAGTCCCGAGCGCGGAAATTGAGCGCTAGGCCGAGCACGGATCACGTACTTGGCCCGTGGGCCGAATCGTTGTCGCGTCGGTGACGGTCGCATGGGAGTGGGCAAACGGGGAGGCGACTTTAGACCAGCAATTCCGTGGTCGCTGACCTGGAAAGGGTGGCGCCCGCCGCCTGCATCTCTGCGAGCGCTCGGTCTCCGTCGCCTGGCGCCAGATCGACTGCTGCTACCGCGTCTGTCAGCACCGTGACCCGGAGCCCTCGCCCTCGCGCGTCGAGAACCGAGTGACGAACACAGTAGTCAGTGGCCAGTCCACCGACCACGAGCCGGTCGATTCCACCAGTGTGCAGGTGTTCCTCGAATAGGGTCCCGTCGTGCAAACGTCCTTCGAGCGCAGAGTAGCCATCGGCGTTCTGGTCGACCCCTTTGTCAAGGATGTGTGTGGCGCTCGGAAGTTGCAGCTGTCCCACGAACTCAGCGCCCCGGCTCCCGGCTACACAATGGACCGGCCAGTGTCCACCGGCAACGCGAAAATGGGTCGAATCCGCCGGGTGCCAGTCTCGGCTGGCATAGACCGGCAGGCCGAGGTGTTCCGCCTCGCGGATGACACGATTCAGCACCGGTACTACACGGTCGCCGTGAGGCACCGGGAGTGCGCCGCCCGGGCAAAAATCGTTCTGTACGTCGACCACCAGGATCGCTGTCGTCGATGGCCCGGGGGATCGTACGGTCGTCATCATTCCCGGTGATACATTACCACCCGCCTGCCATGCCCAGCGCGTTGTCGACCGACCTCTACGAGCTGACGATGGCGGCGGGCTATGACGCTGCCGGTGAGCGGCCGCGTGCCTCGTTCGAGCTCTTCGTGCGCGAGTTACCACCGACCCGTGGGTATCTGGTGGCGGCCGGGCTCCAGCAGGTGGTGGAGTTTCTCGAGTCGTGGGCGTGCTCGCCGGACGAGATCGCGTATCTGCGTGGACTTCCGGATCTGGGGGGGGTGCGCCGGAAATTCTTTGACGAATGTTTGCCGCAGTTACGATTTACCGGAGATGTGTGGGCGGTGCCCGAAGGGATACCGGTCTTCGCTGGGGAGCCGATGGTGCGGGTGACGGCGCCGTTGCCGGAAGCGCAGCTCGTGGAAACGGCGTTACTGGCGACGATGCTCTTTCAGACCTCGATTGCCAGCAAGGCGGCGCGCGTGGTCGCGGCAGCGGGCGGACGCTCGGTTGTCGAGTTTGGGGGGCGGAGGGCACACGGCACGGAGGCGGCGATGTTGGCCGCCCGGGCCGCGTGTCTGGGCGGGTGTCGTGCCACCTCCAATCTGGAAGCCGGGTTTCGATTTGGTGTACCCGTGTCCGGCACGATGGCCCATTCGTGGGTGATGGCGCATGTCGACGAGTTGACCGCGTTTCGACGATACACGGAGGTTCACGGTCGACGGTCTGTGTTGCTCATTGATACCTATGACCCTCTGGTCGCGACCCGGCGGATCGTCGAGGCAAAGCTCCAACCGCACGCCGTCCGACTCGATAGCGGGGACCTTGAGTATCTAAGCCGATCGGTACGAGCGATCTTGGACGCCGGAGGGCTGGGCCAGACCCAGATTCTCGCGAGCGGC
>JAYZGM010000044.1:0-15981 GCA_036336225.1 Acidobacteriota bacterium
GGCAGTCAACATGTTGTCGGCCGGCGCCCTCGGTGATCGAGTTCGACCAGGACGGGAACGTGGTCCAGGGATGGCCGCCGCTACAGACATTCGAGGCCGCGCCGGGAACGCCCGCCGGGCAGGGGACTCGTGTCGGCTCGAACGGTGCCACCCTGTGGGAATCGGTGCCGGGAGCCTACGGAGACTGGGGGCGACGCGAGCACACCGTGTATGTGGATCACACCGACCACGTGTGGGTGAGCAACGATAACTCGCATGTGCTGTATAAGTTCACTCGCGACGGGCGTCATGTGTTGACGATCGGCGAGAAAGGCACGACGGCTGGCAGCAATGATACGAGGCGACTTGGTCGTCCTGCCGGGGTCGTCGTCGATTCCGACACAAACGAGTTGTTCGTTGCCGACGGTTATGTCAACCGTCGGGTGATTGTGTTCAACGCGGAGACCGGTGACTACCTTCGTCATTGGGGCGCGTATGGGAATCGACCGGACGACACCCCGCTTGGTCCGTATGACCCGACCGCTCAGCCCGCGACGCAGTTTCGTGGGCCGGTCCACGGTATCGTCCTCTCACATGATGGTCTGCTATATGTGACCGACAGGTCGGCGAATCGTGTGCAGGTGTTTCGGCGTGATGGCACGTTTGTGCAGGAAGGTTTCATCTCGCCCGAGACGAAAGACCTCGGGACCGCTTACGGCGTAGCCTTGTCACACGACCCTGAGCAGCAATGGGTCTACATAAATGACGGGTCCAACAACACGATCTGGATCGTGCGTCGCGCTACGCTCGAAACGGTTGGACGATTTGGCTCGTATGGTCGACAGGGTGGTCAGCTATTGTCGGCTCACAGCATGGCTGTCGATCCGCAGGGGAACGTCTATGTGGGCGAGACCAGGGGGCGCCGCGTGCAACGGTTCCGCCCGCGCGGGAGTCCTTAATCGCCAGAACGAGAAGCGGCTGTTCTGAATGCTAACCGGGCGTCGTAACCGGGCGTCCCGTGAGACAATCGAGGTCCGTGAGGAGGAAACGCATGAAGAGGCAATACGAGCTCGCGCGACGGGTTGGAGTAGCCGTGGTTGGTGGGCTGTTGTGCGTGCCCGCACTCGGGACGGCGCAGTCGTCGAGCCGTGATCTGCAGGGTGTCTGGGATTTTCGGAGCGCGATCCCGTTTGAACGCCCTGACGATCTCGCTGACAAGGCTACGTTGACCCCCGAAGAGGCGGCGGCGTTCGAGCAAGAACGGGTCGAGGCTCAGAACGTGGACCTCTGGCGGGATGAGAATGGACGTCTGCCGGTCTCGGGCGGCTACAACAATTTTTGGTATGACCGTGGCACGTCGATCGGTGAGGAACGCCGGACCTCGCTCGTGGTCGACCCGCCGAATGGCAGGATCCCCGCTCGTACCGAAGCGGCGCAAGCCCGGGTGGTGCAGCGCCGAACGCTGTTGGGTCGCGACGCCTTTGGTCCGGAAGACCGGGGACCGGCCGAGCGGTGCATCATGGGGTTCAATGCGGGTCCGCCGATGAATCCCAGCGCCTACAATAACAACATGCAGCTGTTTCAGACCAACGGCCATGTGGTCATCCTGAACGAGATGGTGCATCACACCCGGGTCATTCCGCTCGACGGGGCACCTCACATTCCGGACCGTGTTCGGCAGTGGCAGGGGAGTTCGAGGGGGCACTGGGAAGGAGATACGCTCGTCGTTGAAACACGCAACTTCACCGACAAGACGAGCTTCCGAAACTCCGGCCCCGACATGCTGTTGACGGAGCGGTTCACACGCATGGATGACCAGCGGCTCGCCTATGAGTACACGGTGGATGACCCCGCATCTTTCGCACAGCCTTGGTCGGTGCGGGTGGTGATGCAGCGGTCGGACAGCCCCATGTTCGAGTACGCCTGTCACGAGGGGAACTACGGCATGGAGAATTTGCTCGTGTCGGCGCGAGCCCGCGACGGCGAGCGGTAGGTGTGCGAGCGATGTCCGAGAGTCCGAATCATTCGACGCCAAGACCACCGAGAGTGTCGCACGAGTGCGGCTCGTGTCACCGCCAGGCTTGGGGTGCGACCGAATCTTGAACGCACTGCCGTCTGAAACGGATCCTCCTCCCAGAACAGCAGGTCGTCGCTGGAGCGATAGCGCTAATGCAAGGGGTTGTTGTCGAATGAGGAGCCGTCGGGCCGGGGAAGCTGAGCCTGTCGGCGATTCACGTTGTAGAACAGTGCGCCCTCCGCCGCGGTTCGATACATCTGTTCGATATAGGAATCACGCACCCACCCGTCCATCTCCATAAACGAATTGAAATTGAGCAGGACGTTCATGACGCCGGCCGGGAGCGCCTTGACCTGCTCGGTTCGCACCAGAAAGACACGCGGCTTCCCGGTCTCGAAGTCCCGACGCCGTGGGGCGTCCCCGTAACGTATGTCCAGTTTCGGGCAGTACTCACGCAGGTGCGTGGCCGCCCGGAGCAGTAACTCGTCAAGATCCACGAGGACATAGGTCGCGATCAGCTTCCTGGCTCGCAAGAACACGAGCAGCCGTCCGGCCCCGGCCCCCACTTCCAGCATGTGAACGGCGGTTTTGGCAGCAGTTCTCGACAGAGGGTCTCGATCACGCGCGAGTAGTAGAACGCCCGCGCCGTCACCATGTTGGACCGGATGCCAAAGGGCCGGATACACGCGCGATAGTCATCGAGAAGATCATGGTCGGACAAGAACACCGCGGCGCGCAGATGTTCCCACTCGGTGGCGGTCAGCCCACTCCCCGCGGCGCCGAGCTGCTTTGCGAGTGCCTTGGTCTTGAAGCGCCAGGTCTTGACGACGTGATCGAGAAAGGGCTGTTTGCCGCGTCTGGTGCCGGGAGGGAGACGGGTAAAGCCGTATCCCATCTGGTCGACGACGTCGCCCAGCGTGGGCGTGTCGAGATGCCCGGCGTCCCGGGCCCGAGCGACGGCCTTGGCTATCTCGCGTCACCAGAACTCACTGATAGTCGAGTCGGCGCCCAGCGACGAGAGGTCTGCGGTCTGGAGTCGACGCACAATCTGGTCTGTGGATAAATCGGCCATGTGCAGGAGGCAGGGCCCTTTACGGGCCCCTACCGTGCGAGTTCGCACCGAGGGCTTCGTCGCAGACCGCCGCTAGTCTGGCAGGGCGAAGACGAATAGGTTGTTTCCAGCACTCGGCCGAAGCTCCGGGGTCATACGCAGATTGATCGAGGCGTTGGCCGTGGTCCCGGTGCCCACGGCCACGTATTGCCGGTCGCCGACGGCGAACGTGATGGGATAGCCACTGACCGGCGAGCCCAAATTTACCTCCCACAGAACGTCTCCGCTGTGCTGATCGAACGCACGGAAGCGTCCGTTGGTGTCACCACCGAATAGCAACCCTCCACCCGTCGCCACCAAGGACATCGTGGCCGCGCGTTGCTCGTAGAGCCACGCGGTAAGCCCGGTTTCGACCGCGATGGCGCGAATCGTGCCGAGCTGGTCGGTGCCAGGAGCCAGCTGGTGTCTGGCGGCCAGCATGTAGGTTGAATTGCCCCCGTCGGCGGTCGACAGCAACCGCTGACAGGCGTTTCGAAGCGGAAAGTACATCGTGTGGGTCAGCGGGCTATATGCGCCGGCCTCCCAGTCTTTGCCTCCGGCCCAGCTCGGGCAGGCCAGAAGCTCTTGGCCCAGCGCAGAGAAGATGACCTCCGCGTTCTCGAAGACCTCGCCCGTGCCCCCGTCGATATTGTTGATGACGTTTTGCGGGACGGTCGGTGTCGCCCACAAGAACTCGCCGGTTTCACGGTCGAGGGTGTAGACAACACCGGTCTTGCCTGGAATACCGGTCATCACCTTTCGGGATTCGCCCGGCTCGAGACGTGGATTGATCCAGCTCACCGCGCTGGCGTCAGGGGTCACGGCGGTGTCGATCAAGAGACGCTCAAACGGATGGTCGAGATCCCAGTCGTCATTGAGATGCTGGTAGTACCAGACGATTTCACCGGTGTCGGCGTCGAGAGCTAGGGTCGAGTTGTGATACAGGTGTGCATTCTGGGACCCCCCGAGCATGAATTTCGGAGCGGGGGATGTCACCGACGTGCCGATATACACGAGGTTCAACTCTGGGTCGTAGCTCGGAACCATCCAGGTTCCAACATGTTTCCGGTCCTCGAACGGGACGTCACCCCAGGTGTCGTCACCGGGCTCGCCGGGTCCGGGGATGGTGCGGCGGCGCCACAGTTCCTTGCCGGTGAGGGCATCGTGGGCGGTCACGACACAGGCGTTCGGAGTCGCGGTGGCGCGACAACTCCGACCAGAAATCACCTTGCCGTTGGCGACAATCGGGCCGGCGGTCTGTAACGCCGGATTGATTGCATAATCGAGGATTTCGGTTTCCCAAACCATCTCACCGGTGACCGCGTCGAGCGCCATGAGATAGTCGTCACCGGTGGTGTCGAGTAGCAGTTGGTCATAGATGGCGACCGTCCGTTTGGTCGTGACGAGGCCGCCCATGAAGTCCGTCAGATCGTCCGGGAGGTCGCGGCGGTGCTCCCAGATGAGGTCGCCGGTTGTCGCGTCCAGCGCTTGGATGACGTCGCCCGGGTTTGGCATATACAACACACCGTCGTAGGCCAATGGCGTGCCTTGTTGATTGCCCGTATTCAAGGCGCGCGTCCACACAAGACGTAGGGTGGCGACGTTGGTGCGGTCGATTTGGTCCAAGGGGCTGTAGCCCCAGCTGTCCAGGGTTCGTCGCCACATGAGCCAGTCACCAGGGTCTGGATCTTGGAGCATCATGTCGGTGACAGGTGTAAATCGGTCCGTGGACGGTTGGGCCTCGATTCCGGGCGCACCGGCCAGAAGGCCCGCAAGACAAAGACTTGAAACAAAACGCAAAGGTAAGCAGTGTGGCATAGGTTGCGATTATAGGCGCTGTCTGCCGTAGCGCGACGCAGGTCGTGAAGAGCCAGTGTCCTGTCAGCGTACGGAGAACGCGACGTCCGCGACGGGTGCCAGTCGTGTCACGTGGGACGCCCCGAGTCGGGTCTCGCCCACGGGCCCGATTCAGCCAGACGGTCGGCCGGCGTGTCGTTCTGTGACCGAAAACGCCATGGTCAGGTTCGTGTGGCCGCGGGGCCTCCGGGTCTCGGATGCCCGTGACCCGCATGCTATCCTGACGAGAAGTTTTCCACCCGTGGGAGGAGTGAAGATGACCAGACAGTCTGTCGTACGACTGTGTGTAATGGTGACGGTTGTGGTGGCCGGAACCACGATGGCCCCGAATGGCTTGGCGCAACAAGCATCGTCTCCGTCCGACGCATGGACCCCACCCCGCACGGGGTGGGGTGACCCGGATCTGCAGGGTGTCTGGACAAACGCGACGCTGACGCCGATCGAGCGTTCACTCACCCTGTCGGACAAGGAGGTCCTTACCGCAGAGGAAGCGGCCGAGCTTGAGGTGCGGTCGGCCGAGAGTCGGGCCGCCTCCGACCGATTTATCCCGGGTAACGTCGGCGCCTACAACCAGTTTTGGATGGACAGTGGCAAGAACGTGACCGACGACCGTCGGACGTCTCTCATCGTCGATCCACCCGACGGTCGGATTCCGTGGACTCCGGATGGCCAGCGTCGACTCGAGAGTGATCTGGCGCGATACGGGGTGGGACCGTTCAACACGTGGGAGGATGCCGATACGGGAGAACGGTGTCTGACCGATGGGCTCCCCCTAGTGCCACTCCAAGGCTACAACATGAACTATCACATCCTGCAGTCTCCGGGGTGGGTCGTCATTCTCAACGAGATGTTCCATGAGTATCGGTTTATTCCGGTAGACGGTCGGGCCCACCTGCGGCAGCGGGTGGACCAGCTCCTGGGCGATGCTCGCGGATGGTGGGACCGGGAGACGCTTGTCGTCGAGACCACCAACTTCTCAGATAAACGTCACTTCTTGTGGCGTGCCACGTGGCGAGGCGCGCGACCCACGCTGCATCTCATCGAGCGGTTCACGCGTCTGGATGACGAAACGATTGACTACGAGTTCACGATGACCGATCCGACCATGTTCACCCGACCATGGACCGCGACGGTCCCTATGACCACGAACCAGGCGTCACGAGGGGTGACGGCCGGACCGATGTTCGAGTACGCCTGTCATGAAGGGAACTACGGCTTGCTGAATATCATGCGCGGGGCGCGTGTCGAGGAGGCGCAGTAATGTTTCGCGTGTATGTGTCCTTTCAGGACGATGACAAGATCTCGGTCTTCGCTGGCGATTCCGAGAGTGGCGAGCTGCGGCTCGAGCAAGACGTCGAGGTTCGGGGCGGACCGGCGCCGTTAGCGCTTAGCCCCGACAAGGAGGTGCTCCACGTGGGCCGGCGCGGTAGCCAGCAGCTGTCAAGCTATCGCATCGATCATCACTCGGGTGGCCTGTCCTTGATCGGTACGGTGCCGTTGCAGGGGGAGCCGGTCTACGTGGCCACCGACCGCACGGGCCGGTTTGTGCTGTCGGCCTACTATTATCAAAGTTCGGTTGGCGTGCATGCCGTCGGACACGATGGGGCGATAACGTTTCCCCCGATCGAGTGGCGACACACAGCCCATGGAGCACATGCGGTGCTCACGGATCGGTCAAACCGATTCGCCTATGTGCCACACATCGCCAACCGGGGGCCCAATGCGATTTTCCAATTCTCATTCGACGAGATCACCGGACGACTGAGCCCCAACGCCCCCACGCAGTACACACCCCACGCATATCTCGGACCTCGGGCGTTGGCATTCCATCCCCAGCTGGACGTGGTCTACTTCTCAGATGAGCAAGGGGGGAGTGTCAGTGCCTATACGATCGGCGACACCGGCACGTTGACACGGCTCCAAACGATCTCCACGTTGCCGGTGGGGTATGACGGTCCGAACACGTGCTCACAGATTCGGATGCACCCGTCAGGACGCTTTCTGTATGCGCCGAATCGTGGACACAACAGCGTGGCCAGCTTTGCCGTGGGCTCCACGACCGGTCGTCTCAACGCCACCGGGCGCGTGTCCACCGAGCCGGTGCCTCGGGCGTTCAACCTCGACCCCGGTGGACGCTTCCTGTACTCGGCTGGCCTCGACTCAGGCCGCATCGCTTCGTATCAAGTCAATGCTCAGAGTGGTGGATTGACGCCGCTCGAGACATACGAGGGTGGGAATCGGCCGATGTGGGTCCTCGCCATCCCCGTGAGCTGACGGTCGTTTAGCGTCAACCTGCGTGTGGTGCGGCCTTCGGAGACGACCATGCATGGCTTGATGATGGACTATCCGCTGACGCTCGACCGCATTGTCGAGCACGCGGCCAGGTTGTTTCCCCATAAACGGATCCACACGAAACAGCCAGACGGGACGATGCACGCTTATACGTATGTCGAGCTGCGTCGACGGAGCCGTCAGCTAGCGAGCGCGCTCGTAAGCCTTGGTATCCGGGCCGGCGATCGTGTCGCCACGTTTGCCTGGAACCATCATCAACACCTGGAGATGTATTTTGGGATTCCGGGGGCTGGTGCTGTCTGTCACACACTCAATGTGCGCCTCTTTCCTGGTCAGCTTTCCTATATTGTCAACCACGCTGAAGACCGCGTCGTGTTTGTGGATGCGACGGTGCTTCCGCTTCTTGAACGGGTGGCCGGCGAGATTACATGTGTCGAGCACTATGTGCTGGTGAACGCTGCACACGACACGGAGACGACGCTCCCTAACGTGCTCCGATATGAGGAGCTGCTCGCGGAGGCTGCCCGGGACCAAGACTCGTTCGAGTGGCGAAGCACGGACGAGCGCATGGCGATGGGGCTGTGCTACACGAGTGGCACGACGGGTGACCCTAAGGGGGCGCTTTATAGTCATCGGTCGATGTTTTTGCACACCTTAGGCGAGAATCAGGGCATGGGGTTGGGATTAACGGAAACCGATGTCGTGATGCCGGTTGTGCCCCAATTCCATGCGATGGCCTGGGGGCTACCCTACGCCTGCACGCTCGCTGGAGCCGAGGTGGTGATGCCGGGACCCCATCTGCAGCCACCGGCTTTGGCAGAGCTCATCGAAACATACAAAGTCACGGTCGCGGCGGGCGTGCCCAGTATTTGGAACGGGCTGTATCACGACCTGAAGAGTACGCCCCGGGATATCTCCTGTATCCGGGCGCTCGTGGTGGGCGGCTCGGCGATGCCACGGTCACTGATCGAGGGCTACGAGCGAGATCTCGGTGTGAACATCCTGCACGCGTGGGGCATGACCGAGCTGTCACCGCTCGGCACGGTCTCGAGGCTCCAGCGTCAACACGCCAGCCTCTCCGTCTCGGAGCAGTGGGACATCAAGGCGCGCCAGGGTCCCCCGCTGGGCGGCGTCGAGCTTCGCATCGTGGACGACGAGGGACACGAGCTGCCGTGGGATGGCGAAACGATGGGCGAGCTCCAGGCCCGCGGGCCATGGGTCATCCGGAGCTCCTTCAAACGTGATCCGACCCCCGACCACTTTACGGCCGACGGTTGGTTTCGCACCGGCGACGTAGCCACGATGTCGTCCGAAGGCTACATGACCATCACCGACCGCACGAAAGACCTGGTCAAGAGTGGTGGAGAGTGGATTTCGACCGTCGCGCTCGAGGGCGCGTTGATGGCGCACGACCAGGTGCTGGAGGCGGCGGTCATCGCGGTCCCGGACGAGAAGTGGTCGGAGCGTCCGCTGGCCGTTGTGGTCCGCACGCCAGAGGGCCGTGTCTCGGCTGACGCACTGCGCGAGTGTCTGGCGTCAAGCTTTGCCAAGTTTGAGATTCCCGACCGGTTCGTCTTTGTCGACGAGCTGCCGAAGACCAGCGTCGGTAAGTTTGACAAGAAGGTGCTGCGCGACCGGTATGCAGAAGGGCAGTTATAACGGGAGGTGTTGTGTGCCTGATGTTCCACGAGCGTTGTTGTTGACCGGTGTTGGGGTGAGCCTCCTGCTCGCGGGACAGGCCGAGGCCCAATCGTCCACCACGAACCCCTATCGTGCGACCTTCGGATGGGAGCGGCTCCCCGAAGGACGGGATATGGGGACGGTGAGTGGCGTGTTTCCCGATCCCGACGGTGAACACCTATGGATTCTGGATCGTTGTGGTGCGAATCAGTGCGCCGGGACCGATCTCGATCCGGTCATGAAGCTCGACCTCGAGGGCAACCTGGTCGACAGCTTTGGCGCCGGGCTTTTTGGGTTTCCGCATGGGTTCTTTCTGGATCACGAAGGGTTCCTGTGGGTGACCGACGGTGGCTCGCATGGCGATGCGCGGGCAACCCTCGGTGAGAGCATGGGAATCGGTCATCAGGTGCTGAAATTGAACCAGCAGGGTGACGTGGTCATGCGTCTCGGCGAGGCGGGTGTCTGGGGTGACGACGAGTCACATTTCAACGGGCCTTCGGGGGTCGTCGTTGCGCCGAACGGTGACATCTGGGTGTCAGATGGCCACCGTGGGGGGAACAATCGCATCGTCAAGTTTTCCAGCAACGGAACCTTTCTCGTCGCGGTTGGCGGCGGTGTCGGGTCGGAGAGCAAAGAGGCCGCGGGCTTCAGCGACCCCCACGACATCAAGATGGACTCCCAGGGACGAGTGTATGTCGCCGACCGCGGCAACAGTCGTATCCAGGTCTTTGGCCAAGACGGCAACCTGCTCTATATCTGGACGCACTATGGCAAACCGAGCGGACTGTTTATCGATCGCAACGATATTCTCTACGCCGGGGATGGGCTATCGGGCATGGCCCGCACCGGCCCGCCGGACAACTGGCGGAGCAACTTGGGCTGGGAGAAAGGGATCCGCATCGGCGACCTCAAGACCGAACAGGCGTGGGTCACGCACTTCATCCCGCAGCACGACGAGGATGTCGGTGCCGGAATCGAGTTCTTGGGTGTCGACTTCGACGGTCACATCTACGCAGGCGAGGTGAGTCGGCGCCGGTTGGTGCGCTATGTGCTCCATCGACCATCGGAGCTGGGGCCGTCTCCTCGACCGTAGAGAACGCCCCCGGCGTGCATCTGCGCGGCCCACGGATCTGTCGACCATCTCAGTGACGGAAGTCATTGGGTAGACGAGTTCTTGTCGACAAGCCACCGATCGAGCCATTCCAGCACGGTCTCGTGCCATTGGATGCTGTTGTGGGGCTTCCGGACCCAGTGCGTCTCGTCCGGGAAATAGAGGAATCGGCTCGGGATGCCGCGCCGTTGGAGCGCGTTGAAGGCGCCGAGCCCTTGTTCCAAGGGCACACGGTGGTCTTCCTGCCCATGGATGACCAGCATCGGTGTGCGCCAGGCATCGACGTGGCGCACGGGGTTGTGCTTCTCATAGCCGTCGGGGTTGGCAAAGTACGGACCGCCGTGTTCCCATTCGGGGAACCAGAGCTCTTCGGTGGCGTAATACATCGACCGCATATCGAACACGCCGTCGTGATTGACGAGACACTGGAAGCGGTCGGGCCAGTTCCCGGCGATCCAGTTGACCATGTAGCCGCCGTAGGACGCGCCGAGTGCGCAGACCTTGTCGCCGTCCATCCACTCGTAGCGATCAAGTGTGGCGGCGAGCCCGAGTCGTAGGTCTTCGAGCGGTCTGCCACCCCAGTCGCCGGTAATGGCATCGGTAAACGCCTGCCCGTACCCGACCGACCCGCGGAAGTCCACCATGACCGCCGCGTAGCCGGCCGCGGCGTAGCTTTGCGGATTCCACCGATAGTGAAAGTGATTCCCGAAGGAGCCCTGGGGACCACCGTGAATCAGGAAGGCGACCGGATAGGTCTCGTTCGCGTCGAAGCGCGCTGGTTTGACGACCTGGGCATAGACCGGGTCTCCGCCGGCTCCGCTGAAACTGAACTGCTCGTGGTCACCGAAGGTGAGCTCCGCGAGGCGGTCCTGGTTGGCGTGCGTGATCTGCAGACGGTCGCTGCCGTCGAGCCGACTTGTGAAGATTTCGACTGGCATCGTGAGGCTGTCGAGGCCGAATACCAGACGATCGGATGTTGCCGTGGGCGCGCTTACATAGCCAAGGTCATCGATGACTGTGGTGACGCTGCCGTCGGTGGCATCGATGCCGAACAGTGAGACGTGTCCCTGGTTCTGGGCTGTCGCGTAGACGGTGTTCCCGTCCGGTGACCAGGTGAGACTGGCCGGCGATCGATCCCAATTCGGCGCGATGGCGCGGGCCGGCCCGTCGGGCCAGCTGCGCAGCATGATGCGGAACCGGTCGGCCTCGAAGCCCGGGCGCGACATGGCGAGATACGCGAGGCTCGCGCCGTTGGGCGAAAACAACGGCGCGGTGTCCCAGGCCTCGTTGTCGTCGGTCAGGTTCTGTAGCGGCTGTGAACCGTCGATGGCCGCCAACCAGAGGTCAAAATTTGTCGACCACGGCTCTCCGGTTTCCATCACACGGGACGTCAACACGATCCCGTCGCCGTCGGGGGTGAAGGCGAACTCCTCGGCGCCGCCAAACGGCACGGACGGCGCGTCGGCGTCCACATGCGCCATGACGTCGGTGGCGGGTCCTCCGGTGACCGGCAGCACAAAAACGTGTGACCGCCGCCCGTCTTCCCAGCTATCCCAATGCCTGACGAAGACCCGATCGTAGACCTGTCCGGTCGCGGCCGACGTCTCGCGTGTCGCCAGCCGTCTCGCGGTGCAGGCCAGCGTCTCACAGTCGACGAACACCTCCATGGATACCGCCAGGTGTGTCCCGTCCGGTGACACGGTCAGGTTTGCCACGTTCAACGGCAGATCCGTCACCGCTGACGGCGCACCGCCGCTCATGGCAAGGTGCCACACTTGAGAAGCGCCGGACCGGGTCGACAAGAAATACAGCTGGTCGCCGTCTGGCGACCAGCGCGGGTTGAAATCCCCGGCCGGGTGGCTCGTGAGTTGCTGTGGGGTGCCTCCCGCGACGTCGACCACCCAGATGTCCGTGCGGCGCCGGTCGGCCTCCAGGTCCAGCGAGCTGACGACATACGCGACCCGTTGTCCGTCCGGCGAGACCTGGGGATCCGAGACGCGCTCCATCGAGACCAGGTCGAGTGCGGACATCGTACGCGGTGATTGGGCCGCCGACGCTCCGGCCAGGGTGAATGCCAAGACCAAGGCGATGGTGAAACGGGTCATACAGCCTCCAGTGAGTTGGGGATGATGTCGCCGCGTGAGCAGACTCGCGTCTCTCGGCGTCCCTGCTCTGGAAATCTTAGTGTCCTGTAGACATGGTTTGCTGCACAAGTCCCTGGCGCGGCGCCCGGCTGGAGAGACGTGAGAAGGGAGCAAATAGGCGATGTGTGACCGACGAACAACGTAATCAGACGGGAGCCCACCAGGGAATTATGCTGCGAACCACGTTTACAGAAGACTAGATCATATCCCTGAGGATGGGACGTCCGAACGAGTGCTCGCGACCACGCCCGCAGACCGTCCTCCGATGTTGGCTGGTGACCTCGACGTATCGGTCGACAGGTGGCGCAGGCGAGGCGTGCTATCCTGCTGCCCGGCAAGGGTGGCACCTCACAATGTTCGATCCATTCTTTCTGTGGCTGGAGGCGACGGCGTTCAGCACGTGGATGCGAGAGTCGACGTCGGTGTTCGCCTTTCCCATCATCCTGGCCCTGCATACCATTGGCCTCGCCATTCTTGTCGGGCTGACGGCCGCATTCGACCTTCGCCTGCTCGGTGTCGCCGCGCGAATCCCGTTGGGTGAATTCAGACGCTATATTCCCTTGATGTGGCTCGGTCTGTGGGTGAACGTCGTCACCGGCTTGGCGTTGTTGGCGGCCTATCCCACGAAAGCGCTGACGAACCCGGTGTTTTACCTGAAGCTTGGTCTGGTCGGTGCGGCGCTCTGGCTGTTGCGAGTGCTCTTGGATGGTGTGCGCGATGGGGCAACGGTGACGTTGCCGCCCACCCGGTCGAAACGGCTGGCGATTGCGTCGCTTGTGTTCTGGGTCGGGGCGATCACCGCGGGTCGTCTGCTCGCGTATACCCACTCTCGACTGCTGGCATCGTGGTAGGTCACATAGCTCACTGACGCCCATGGGGTCCGTTCAATACTGGCTGGTCAACACACTCACCAACACCGAGCCGGTCGCGACGTTCATGCGTACGGCCTGGGGATGGCCGATTATCGAGAGCATCCACTTTATGGGGCTCACGCTCCTCTTCGGGAGCATCGCCGCGTGGGACCTCCGTCTTCTCGGTCTCACGAAACGTGTGCCGATTGATGCGTTTCATCGTCTGGTCCCGTTCGCCGTCTTGGGTTTTGTCATCAACGCGGCCTCAGGGTCGCTGTTCCTCTTGACGGAGCCGGACCAGTACTTCTACAACCCTGCGTTCCACTTCAAGCTATTGTTCATGATGCTCGCTGGGTTGAACGTCCTCGTTTTTTACACGACGGTGTTCCGACGGATGGACGCGTTCGCGGTCGGCGACGATGTTCCCGTTCAGGCCAAGTTTGCAGGGGCGGCGTCGTTATGCTTCTGGATCGCCGTGATCATCTGCGGGCGTCTACTCACGTTCTATCGACCGTTCCCGTGCGAGGGCGATGAGGCGCGGGCCTTGTTTGTGCGCTGTCTGCTCTGAGCCGGGAACGTATACGACAGCGTAGTGGTCACGCGACACACCAGAGGAGCTCACGTGATTAGTTTGATGCTTGTGTTCGCAACATCTCTCGCCCAGGGAACGGTGCCGCCGGGGACCGTGGCTTCGGGCGCCGAGCTGCAAGCGGCGCTCGAGCGCGCTCGGTCCGAGGTGCCGGATGCGCCGATGTCAGTGGCGAGAGTGGAGAACACCGAAACGACACGTGTGAATTTGATTCATCGGACGATCCCCCAGAACGCCATCATCCATGCAACGGGGTGGGAAGTGCACCACATCACCGCCGGCCGGGCGACCGCGGTTACCGGTGGTAGGGTCGAACGCACGACCGGCCCCAATGGCGAGCGGGTTGGGAAGATCGTCAACGGTGAGAGTCGTGAAGTGACGGTCGGGGACGTGGTCATCATCCCGGCTGGGACGCCCCATTGGTATTCGGAGATCGATGGCTCGGTCACCTACCTCGAGATTCGTTACGACCCAGGGCCATGAACTGACTCGGCCGTCTCGGGCCGCGACGTCACGCTCGCCCAGGTGGTCTGACGGGCGCTCCCATCTCGGTCAGGCCTGAGTCTGGAGAAACACCAGTCGTTCCCGACCGACAACCTCGGGCGCATCGATTCACGAGATGCCCTATGCTGGGCACGGGGACGAGTTCAGCCGTGCTGATGCTGGTGGCGAGAATGTTGGCGACATTCTTGATCTGGGCCATGTCCTGGCCGCTGGTCATGATGAGCGTGGGACAGGTAATCTCCGAGAGGCGCTCGATGACGGGTGGGTCAAACGGTTGGCCTGGGTTCGCCCCGTATGAGAACAGACGTGTGTTCCCCATCACGACTTCGACGGTCGTGGCCGCGGCGTCTGGTCGCCCATCGGTGGTCATGAGTGGGGTTGCCAACCAAAGTCGGGCCGCCCGTTCGTCATCACCGGCGGCTGCCGCCTGAAATGGCGGAGCGGCCCAGTCCATCGCCTCCGTCGGAAGACACTCGCCGAGACCGACCATCGTGCCCGCGACCACGCCCAGCCCGGTGTCGAAACCGCCGAGCTCGCCGGGAAGCTGCCCGGTCCACCAGAGGTCGGGCAATTCAAGAATCACAGAGTGGACGGCCAGAGTGCTGATGAGGTGCGCCGATCCGTCAATCGTTCCCGTCAACCAGCCCTCATGCACCACGACGTCGGTTCGGGCCGGCGTCGAGACGTTCGTGGAATGCATGAGCTGGTTGTGACGCCTCGCTCTTTGGCTCGTGGTGATGAGGGCTGTCTTGCCTGTCGGTCATAGGAACCGCGGGGTGGACTCGGGCTACACTACGCACGAACAGGACAGGTGTTGTATGAAAAAGGACGAAGACGAAGCCGTCGCGGGCAGGTTCGCGCGCCGGACGTTCCTACGAGGCACAGGAGGAGCGATCGCCGCCGCCAGTTTGGTGCCGCACCAGGCCGTCGGTGCTCTAACGCAGAACGACGCCGAGGTTCCCGCCCGCACGCCGATCGAGGTCACCATCAACGGCGCGACCCAACGGCTGGAGGTTGAGGACCGGTGGACGCTGGTGGAGCTGCTCCGCGACGAGCTCGAGCTGACCGGCACGAGAGTCGGTTGTGACCGCGGCGAATGCGGCGCTTGCACGGTGTTGATGGACGGACGCCCCGTGTACTCGTGCAGCCAGCTGGCGGCTTGGGTGGATGGTGCTGACATCACTACCGTCGAGGGGCTCGAAGAGAACGGTCGGCTTTCACCGATTCAGCAGGCGTTTGTCGATGGGAACGGTCCCCAGTGCGGGTTCTGCACGTCAGGCCAGATCATGGCGGCCACCGGACTTCTCGACAAGAACGCATCGCCGAGTCGTGAGGAGGTCCGGCACAGCCTGAGCGGAAACCTGTGTCGATGCTCCAACTACAACGCCATCGTCGAGTCGGTGCTGGCTGCAGCCGGGGCACCGGTGACCGCCGACCCGCCGCCTCGTGTCGAGTCGGGCTTCTCGTCCCTGGGAACAGTAGGGCCAGCGACGCCCCGAATCGATGCGATGGAGCGTGTCACCGGGCGCGCCGCCTATACCGGCGACGTGCGGCTTCCGGGGATGATCTATGGACGGGTTCTCCGGAGCCCGCATCCGCACGCACGTGTCCGTCGCATCGACGTGTCGAAGGCGGTGGCTTTGCCGGGGGTGCAGGCTGTCATTACCAACGGTGAGGCGCCGATCGTGTGGGGGGCGGGATCGGTCTCAGGCGGGCGACAGTATGACGACCGGATCAAGGCCATCACGAAACACCGTCGACCGCTATTCGACAACCCTGTGAAGTTTGTTGGCGCGCCAGTGGCCGCAGTGGCCGCCGTCGACCGGCACGTGGCCGAGGAGGCGCTGCGGCTCATCGAGGTCGAGTA
>JAYZGM010000045.1:0-7986 GCA_036336225.1 Acidobacteriota bacterium
ACTGAACGTCCGACCGTCGACGATGATGCCTTCGAGGTTTCCGGTGGCTACGTCTGCCTCGCGCAACAACTCGACCACCGCCTCGAACGAAGGGTCGGTCATCATGTGGCCTAGGTCGTGGGCATAAATAAGGTCACCGACCGTGGCAATGGTGAACCCGTCCGCCACCGACGTTGATAGTTCAGGATCAGTTTGCACGAACGTCACCGCCGTGGCCCACGTACCGAGGGCCACTGTGACGAGAGCAGAGAGAAGTGTGCGTCGTGTCATCTTTGGGCTGTCCTATGGCGCTCCGTCGAGAGGTAGTCACCGTCGTCGTGTCGAAGAACGCCACCTTTGTGTCTCACCACGTTTCCAGGCGTGATCGAAGCGCTTCTCGTCGCTCCGCAGAGCATAGTGTGTGTCGGGTGATGAACTCGCTCTGCGTCTCCAGGGCCGGGATCAGCGATTCGGTCACGCTGATCCTGAGTATGGACCGAAACCACAGATACTCGCTGGCATGCTGGTGTGCCAGTTGCTCGTGTACACTTCGACCCCGCTGGTTGACCGCGTGGGGGCGTACGGGAAGACCTGCGTTGTGGAACATGCGCTAGATGCTCAGCACTTTGAGCCACTCGTGGGCGTAGGTGTCGGTGAGAAAGGCATATCGCATTAGCGGGCGCCTTCGAGTTGGGCGTCAAGTATCTCTTGGAAGTTTTGCTCCTGCATGTCGAGATGCGCTCGATAGCCCTCGGGGTCAATAAATGGATTGGGGGCGTTCTCTCCCCGGCTCATTGCCCGCTCGAGCTTTCGTTCCATGTCATACCAGAACCCATGAGACCCGAGGAAAACGTCAACAGGAAGTGACCGCGCCTTAGCGAACGTCTCGCGATAGTCGTCTGCGATCTCGGGATAGTCTTCGTTGTTGGTCAGGACATACCCTGGATTCACCCCAAAGCTACCCACAATAAGTGCCAGATAACGTTGGTCGTTTTCTTCGACCGTCAGCGCCCAGCTTGTGCATCCCTCCGTGTGTCCCGCGGTACGGTGTGCCGTCAGCGTCGTATCGCCCAGCGTCACCTCATCACCGTCCTCCAGCACCCGATCGATCGGCTGTTCTTTTCCGTTCGGTCGCATGGCGCGCAGTCGTTCGACATCTTGACGCATGACCATCACGTCGGCCCCGGTGAGTTCTTTTACCAGCGCGTTTGCCTCCATGTGGTCACCGTGGGCGTGACTGCCCAGGATGATCTTGATGTCGGTGAATTCGAATCCAAGCGCTTCGACACTGGCCTGGATGGAGGGCACCGTCGACTCGAAATCGCTGTTGATGAGTATGTGTCCCTCCGCCGTCGTGATGAGAAACGTCCCGAGCTGCTGCGTTCCGACGAAGTAGACGTTGTCGATCACGTGATGCGACGGAAACGGCGCGTTCCAATCCCGCTGGGCGAAGGCCGCCCCTGTCGTGGTCAGGGTCCAGGTGACGACTCCAAGGACGACTCCGAGCAGGTTGCGGGTCATGGTGCGGGCCTTTCTCTTGAGGTGCGGTGACGTCAATTATGTCATCGAGTATCTGGAGGAGTGGCGCGGAGGGCGGTACTCCATCCTCCGCGTCGGCGCGCCCTCGAGCGCTCAAGCCGTCGAATCTGAGGCTTACCCAAGTGGGGCCCGTCAAGGTCATGCCCGTCGGGTTCGCCACGCGGCTGAGTACCGCCGGCGGCATGGCAGGTCACACGACGACGGCCGGTTCACTCACCGGTCTGGGTGGATGGAGTCGGCATCGTGGCCTACAAGGCGCCGGAGGGGACCCAGCAGAGACTGGTTTCAAAGCGAGGGTGATCACCTCGCGAGCATCTCGACCGAGATCGCCGAAGACGGGGGCATCGCGTCTTACGGTGACGAACGTCCCGAATTCGGTCCCCGGAACTGTTCGATGCACGTGATGGTCGGTGCGCTTTCAACAACCTGGAATACGTCGCGCGATTGTGCTTGACACCGTCCCGGATCGACCCCCGCCCTTGACCCGGTCGCACCCACGCCCTATATTCGGCGTGATCGCTCCTAGGACGTGCGCGTGATGAATGAAAGCCGCATGACGGTTGAGCGTCAGGTGCACGCTCAACCGTCGCCCAGGAGGAAGCCATGAGACGTCTCCGTGTGCTCGGTGTGTGTGCGGTGACGGTGTCCACCGGCGTGGGTGCTCACACACGCCGCCACACCGATCGTGACCGATGAGCGTTTGCCAGCGAAGAGTCGCTGGCGGAGACGTGGGGGCAGCAGTCCCTTGGTTCAGGACGGTTGCCGCTGGCCGGCGTGGCCGAGTAGCTGACCGAGACCAATCGCGAGTCGCTGGACCCGGTAGGCAGTCAGATTGTCGGGTTCCAGACGTCTTCCACCGGAGAGGTGCAGGATGGTCACCGTGTTGCCGTTCGCGGGTTACTTGTGGACGTCGACGGCGAGTCACGAATCAATCTGACTTCCATGGTCAGCCTGGGTGAGAGCTGTAGTTGACATTTTGACGGAACCCGGAAGGACACAATGATGCGTTTCATTCTCGCCACGCTTGCGTGCGCGGTGGCCGTGGTCATGCTGCCATCGTCGACGGGTCGGGCGCAGTCGGCCTATGCGCTCGTGGAAGACTGGCCGACGATGCCCCCCGGGACATTCTTTGGGCAACAAACCGGATGGCCCAACCAGTCGTCGCGAGACGCGGCGGCCGCGGCGCGTCGTGCGGCCGGTGGTGGCCGTGGAGGCCGCCCGTCGACGACACCTCCCATCTATGGGCAAGGCGTGTCCGGCATCGCCATCGATGGGGAAGACCACATCTATGTCTTCAATCGCGGTCAACAGACCGTGATGGTGTTTGACCGCACCGGAGAGCTCGTGCGGGCCGGGGCCGAGCGCGACATGCACGGGGTGCAGGTGGCCGGCGGCTGGCTGCACTCGGGAGAAGTGGATTGGGATGGCAACGTGTGGGTGGTCGAGCGTCTCAACCACCGCATCTTGAAGTTCGATCCGTCTCTCAAAACCGCGTTGATGCAGTTGGGTACCACTGGTGAGCCCGGCAATGACGAAACCCACCTCAACAGCCCATCCGGCATTCTCTTCACGCGTGAGGGCAACATTGTCGTGACCGACGGCTATGGCAACAACCGCGTCGTGCTGTACTCGGCCGACGGGACCTTCATCAAACAGGTTGCCCGGGCGACGGGGGGGCCGGACGACAAGGGGACCGGGCCGGGCGAATGGGATCTGCCGCACCAAGGCGCGGTCGACGCCGAGGACCAGGTCTATCTGGTCGACCGGGAAAACCGTCGGATACAGGTGTTCGACAACCAACTGAACTACGTGCGTGAGTTCGCCAACGAAGGATGGAATCCGTGGGACCTGGCCATCTCCCGTCGCGGGGACGACGGTTTTGGCTATATTGCGGACCACGCCGGTGAGCGGGTCCACAAGATCCGACTCAGCGATGGATACATTCTTGAAACCTGGGGAGAACCCGGTCGTGGACCAGGCCAGTTTGACTGGGTGCATGGGATGGCGGTTGACACCGAGGGCGCCGTCTACGCGGCGGACACCTACGGTCAGCGTGTGCAAAAGTTTAGGCCGACCTCGGCCGAGTGATCACGCGCGGGGCGCTTGGCTAACCGCTGACGACCCTCGTCACCGTCCAGTACACCCCGATCGTCGCGACGCCCAGCGAGATCGGTACGACGGCGACCCGGCGATACCACCTCGTGTGCCGCGCCCAGCCAAGCGCGACAAAGAGTGCGGCAATCACGGCGAGCTGGCCACCCTCTACCCCCAGATTGAAGCTCATCAGCGCCGGGACGAATTCGTCCCGAGGGACACCGAGCTCACTCAACACACCGGCGAATCCCAGTCCGTGTAACAGGCCAAACCCGAAGACCAGGCTCAGTCGCCACGGTTTCAGGTCGCTGGTGACCAGGTTCTCTACCGCCACATACACGATCGACAGCGCGATCAAGGGCTCCACGATATTCGCCGGCAGAGACACCAGGCCAAACATCGAGAGACCGAGTGTGAAGGTGTGGGCAATGGTGAAGGTGGTGACCTGCGCGAGTATCGGTGTGAGTCGCGTGCCAAGCATGAAGATGCCGATCACGAACAGGATATGGTCGAGCCCCTTCGGCACGATGTGGGTAAAGCCGAGCTGCAGGTAGGTGCGGATGACCTGCAGACGGGTTGGTGGGGTGAGGTCGCCGAGGCGAAACGGTTCGGTCTCGAACTCCCCGACGTTCCAGTAGGTGATGACATCATCGCCCCGGTCACGAATCAACAACGGGTAGGGATCCATGATCAGCCCGTAGGCGAAGCTGAAGGTAGAGGCTCCCTCCGGCACCTGGCCGACAAGTCGCATGACCCCCAGCGAGGTGCCGTCAGCGGCCGCCGGTCCCTCGGCGCTCGGGGACCGGTAGGCGACCTTGACGTCCGCTCGGGTGCCGTCGAAATACAGATGCACCCATTCGGCGAAGGTGGCTTCCATCTCGGTGAGTCGTCTGTCTCTCGCCGGTGGGTCGAGCCGTCCCGACAACCCCAGACCCGAGAATGGCTCCACTCGCATCAAGAGCCACCCGGGGTCGTTCATCACATCGATCGTGAACCGACCGTCGTTTGAAAACGACACATGGACCTCGGTCAGCTCGAGCTCGTGCGCTCTCGTGGCCTGGCTTGCCATGAGCCAGGCCATGGCCAGAATCGCGGTGCGGGCGAGCGCGTTCACCGGTCGAAGGTCCACCGTCGTTTTTCTTGTCCCGGTGCCGCGTGTGCCTCCTCGATGACGATCCGCGGGGTCTCATCGTGACGATACAGCAACACCCATTTGAGCGCCGCCCGGTTCGCGTCGGGAACCGGGTATTCGTGGGTGGCGAGCTCGGTTCCTTCGAACACGTTGACCTCGCACACGTCTTCCCCAGCACAGTACCCACGGGCGTCGTCCAGCCAGTCTTCGATCTCGACTCCTGGCTCAACCCATGTGCCCCAGGCGTGTCCGGTCACGCCAATGAAGCGTAGCACCGTGCCGAACTGCGTCTCGGCCGTCGCCGGGGCGACCCCACCGAGCCCCGGGAGGAGGCTGAGCCAGCCCACGAGAGCGAGCACGCGTTTGGTAGGTTTGAGGTTATTCATGAAGCCTCCGATTCTCGTTGTTCTCGGTGTCGGGGATGGCCAAGACCAACACGCACGCGACGGTCACGACGAGACCAGCGATGAGCAACGGCCACCGGCTCCCGTCCCTGATGACGCCGGCGACACCATAGAGGGCGATCGCGTTCCCCATGAAGTTGAGGACAAGGCCCCAGGCACGCAACGAGCACGGACCGACCCGTGTGTCGAGTCTGATCATATCCACCAGCCCAGACGGTTAAAAATGTAGAGAATCGCCACCGAATTCAGCAGTGTAATCTGTAGCAGAATGCCGAGGTTCCAGAGATACGACCGCGAGCGGTCGTCGCCGACCGCGCGGCGGTCGTTCAACAGCAGAAAGAACGACCACCCGACGATGTTGTTGGTGAGTGAGAGAAACGCGCCGATGACGATGATCAACCAGATTGGGTTTGGATACCAGACGGCGAGGAACCCCACTTGAGGGAGGAGTGCGCTGACCCGCCATCGCCACGAGTGTGGATCTGGGGTCCAGCCCATCGCGGCGTGGAGCGCCATGGCGGCCGCGATACTCATCCCGACCGTGGTCGTAACCGGGACGGCAAGAAACCCGACATAGAACAGCACCGGTGCCCACGTGGCGCCGAGTAGCGGGGTCAGCGCGGCCGCAAGCTCCGGGGCGGTGTCTGGTTGGAGCCCCTGCTCAAACAGGGTCACGGCGAAGACGCTGGCGATGATCCAATTCACCAACACAAAGGGGACACACAGCCCGACCGTCATGTCGAACCGCACGAGCGGCTCATGGTGTCGGCCCCAGCCCCGGGCCAGACACGCATAGTTAAGGAGAAACCAGTCCATCACCCCCACGGCGGCCGCCGACGATGCGATAAACAGGTCCAAGCCGGGTCCGCCCGGTGGCAGCCAGGGTATGAACAACCCACGGAGTGCCTCTTGCCAGCGCACGCCGACCACGACCAAACACAAACCAAACGACAGCAGCATGACCGCGATGCTGGTCTTCATGACCGTTTCGACGAGGCGGGCCCCGCGGCCGGCGTGTCGTCCGTAGGCCAGAATGAGCCAGCTGGTCAACGCCGTGTAGAGCACCCAGTTGATCTGACGCGGCAACGTCACACCGAGTGCGGAGGCGAGCGACTCCAAGAGGTGGGTGCCGAGGCTGTACTGACCGAAGTTGAAGACCACGGCGACAAACAGGGTGCCCACCAGTGCGGTCATCACGGAACCCACGAGCCGGCCATGCCATCGGTTCTGCAGATCGATGACCCCATGGCCGCCCCGACAGGCGAAGCGGGCTGCGGCCAGCATCATGAAGACGCCGAGCCCCATGGATACCCACGTGAGCCACAACATGCGATATCCAAACGTGGCCCCGGTGAGCATGGAGGCGGTCAGAGTGCCGGCGCCCAGGGTCAGGGCAGCGTTCATGAAACCCGGTCCGCCCAGCCGAAAATACCCGGCAAGACGGGGCAACACCGGCCGGGTCCGCAACCGGGCGAGATCGATGACCTCCTGGTCGAGATCTGTCTGGGGAATCTGCTGGGCAAGCGCATAAGGCGGGGGCGTCGGTCCGCGCTCGCGGGTCATGGCAGGCGTCTGGGGCGTCAGGGGATCAGGACGATTTTGCCAAACACTTCGCGGTCTTCGAGTCGGCGCTCGGCTTCGGCGGCGTCCGCGAGGGGCAGGGTCTGGTCGACCACGGGTGAGAGGTCGTTCGTGGAAATGAGATGCAACAGCGTTGCAAGATCGTCCCGGGTCCACCCATCCGAACCGATGATTTGCTGTTCGAATGTCCAGATGTATCGAATGTCGGTGGGCGGGTCATAACCGGCGGTGGCCCCACAGGTCAGCAACCGTCCACCCTTTGTGAGACATTTCAGCGACGTCGCCCAGGTGTCGCCGCCGGTGAAGTTAACGACGACGTCGACGCCACCTCCGCCGACGACGCGGGGTTTCCCACAGATCTGATAGACCTCGCGGCGAAAGTCACGCTCCTGATAGTTGAGAACGTGGTCTGCGCCAAGGGCTCGCAGGCGCTCGAGTTTTGAAGCCGAGCTCGCACAGGCGATGACACGGCAACCCGCCAGTGTCGCCAGCAGCACACACGCCGTGCCCACCCCGCCGCTCGCGCCGAGCACCAGTATGGTCTCTCCCCGGGTCACACGTCCTCGGGTGATCAGCATGCGGTGGGCGGTGCCATAGGCCAGGGGCAGACTCGCGGCATCTGTGAGTTGGACGTTGTGGGGAATCGGAATGAGCTGTGATGCGGACACGGCGACCCGCTCGGCCCGTCCTCCCGGGGCGGTCTCGCCGAGCATGCCAGGACGAGCCCCATCGAGGCAGATCGGATCGATGAGCACGCGGTCGCCGACGTTCCAGCCGTGTACAGCCTCACCCAGCGCAACAAGCTCGCCCGCGATGTCGGAACCGGTGACGAGAGGGAACGAGATCGTGATACCCGGCATGCCGCGACGTGTAAAAATGTCGTGAAAGTTCACGGCGCATGCCGCCACCCGCACCACGACCTGGTCGGGGTGTGGCGTGGGAGCAGGGTGGTCGGTGACAAACCGGATTTGACGTCGATCACCGTGTGCGAGCAAGATGGCGGCATTCATGAGTGGCAGCGCTGGTGTCTGCCTATTGTAAACGGGCACGCGATGACGCTCTGAGGTCTTCACCATGATTGGCATCAGGACAGGTCGGTTCTTTCGGTGTGGTGTGCGGTTTTTCGCGGGGATAAGCGTTGTGCTCGGACTCGGCGGCGGCGCGCTGGCCCACCCCCCGGACGCCCCGCCCATTGCCATCGAGTCAGTGTCGATCAATCACATGGACAACGAGCGCAACATCGCCCCTGTGACGGTG
>JAYZGM010000046.1:0-8853 GCA_036336225.1 Acidobacteriota bacterium
GCACATGGTCGTGGCTTCTGGGTGTTGCTCACACGCCGTGCGTTTTGCGAAGTCCACCACTCGTTCGGTCGCGTCCGGCATTTCCATGAGCAAGGTGGTCACGAGTTGGCGAGCCCGGTGTAATCGGCTCGACTGCACCTCGTTCTCGATGAGCATGAGTCTAAGCTCGAGATGTCGACTCACTTCGGTCGGTGGAAGGTCCTCTTCGGGGCGCCATGTCCCCGAGGCGACCGGCGTCATTGCGTCGGTCGTCTCGGCTGCCTCTGGTGGCGGTTGGTACGGTGAGGCTGGTTCCGGCCACGCGGCTCGATACACCGAGTCGCCCGTCTGACCGGGGGGCTCTGGAGGCAATATGGGCTCCGTCTCGGACTCTTTGATGCTCGCGACTTTGCGTGCGATGTCCTGGGCCCCGACCTCGTCACCGGCGCGGCGCCGTTGGGCCGCAACGGTCTCAAGATGGGATCGGGCTTCTGCCAGGAAACCCTGCCGTTCGGCGACCTCAGCGAGTCGAACCCGCGCGCCTTCGTCGTCCGGCGCGATCTTGAGCACCTTCTTGTACAGTGCCGCGGCCTTTGGTAGGAGATCCTTGTCGAGCAGATGCTGCGCGACTCGGGTGAACTGGTCGACGGCCTCCCGTAGTCGATCGGTCTGCACGAACAGATCACCCAATCGATTGGCGGCCGTCCAATGGTCTGGACGTGCCTCGAGCACGGTCGTGTAGGCAGTGATGGCCGCTTCCACCTGCCCTTTTCGAAGAAGCCGATGTGCGTGTTCCAGCGTCTGTTCCGTGGTCACGCGTCTATCTGAAGCAATAACCGGACCATGGTTCCGCGCCCCGACCCACCGCTCAGAGCTTGCGGAATAGAGGGCTTAGCGACGCGTACCGCGGCTGTGGCTTGTGGTTGGCGGCGGGACCGCCAGATACAGAATCGATACCGGCCGACGTTTTCGTCGTGAGCCTCAGCGGTCTCTAGGTTGCGCCGAACGACCCGACGAGCCGCCCCGACTGTAGCCGCCGGGCGTGGCGCGGCCGCCACCACTCGAGCCGCCGGAACGCCCGTTGGACGCCCCCGTGGCGACGCTCTGGGGACCTCCGCCGCCCGAGCGCGGTTGAGCCCGTCGCGTGGCGGGTGGGCGAGCTCCGACCTGCGTATACCCCCGTCCTTGGTAGGCCCGACCGCCGCGCGAGGTCACGGATGGATCAGGCGCGATTGCGTACGACGCGGCCGGTCCCCAATAGTAGAGCGAGCTATACGGTGACCAGCCATAATAGTAGCCGAATGGCGACGCGTAATAGGGATACCATCCGGAGTATCCGTAACCGCCATACGTATCAGCGAACCGGCCCCCACCATAACTGGATGCCGATTCGGTCACCGGTCGGTCGATCACAAAAATCTCTGGAAACGACAAGGCCACCATCAGATCAATGACGTCACCCGGGACACCGCGATCGTCGAGGTCAAGCAACGCCTGTCCATCAAGCTCGAACCAGGCGTCGGTCTCTACTAGGAGAGCCTCCAGCACCGCAGGCTCGACGTGGTGGCTGGCCTCAATGACGTCGTCGATCCCCAAAGGGGTCGTGCTGGCTCTGGTCGCTGCGGCCCGCGCCCGATCAAGGTGTTCCTGGCTCAACACTGGCCCGGCGACATCAAGCGTTGTGTCGTCACCGGCTCGGCGATACCGACGAATGGTGACGGTCGCCCGTTCGTCTGTTTCGATCAGCTCGATGTCGAGCCAGGTGCTGCGGGTCACCATTAGACCGACCCCCGACAGGTAGCGTGGCGTCTGCCGATCGCACAGCAACACGGCGCGTGTGAACAGCCGGGTCGTGTCTGATGACCAGGAGGCTTGACGCCACCCTGTGCACTCGGCCTCGTCGACTGGTTGCTGTCGTCCGTCGACACGCAGCGTTTCAACAAGCGCCGTCTCGCCGTCGGCGATCGTGGTGATGGTCACGGCGTTGGACGCCGATTCGGTTTCCTCTGGCGGGGTTACGCACACGAGCACTCGGTGTGCGAATGAGATGCGATCGTCGCGTCGATCGCGCAGCGCGCCGGTCTCTTCAACGAGTTGCCAGCACCCCTGCCAGGGCAGCCACGACGCGTCGGTGGGTGAGGTCTCGGGACGATCTCTTTGTGGTTGTGCCGTGCTCCAGCTCGCCATGCCGAGCACCACGGCCGTAACCGTTGCCATGACCAAAATCGTCACTCTCCCCAGCGGTCGAATTTGCAGCGTGTTCATATCTGATTCTCAAAACACAAATTCCACGCCTCCGGTGACATGAAGTCCATCGAGGTCGATGTTATCAAATCCGATGAAATCGTCGGCCAGCTGGGTGTCCGACCACGCTTGGCGCGCTTCAATCACGGCAAACAGTTGTTTGGACAGCCGGAAGCTGGTGCCCGCAAACACGTGCACCGTTCCTGCCCAGCCGCTCGATTCGAGTCGGTCGGTGAAGATGGACAGATCGACCACATCCACAAAATCACCGAACTGGCCAAATCGATACCAGCGCGTCCCCCCACCGAGACCGACATAGGGCGTCACCCGATGTGCTACCCAGGTAAACCGGCCGACCTCGCGTCCTCGGGGGATGAGCCAAAACCGTAGGCTGCCGACGAGAGGGGCTTGAGACAGTTCCGTCGTCTGGGTGATTGAGAGATCGTCGGCGTCCACGAAGTCCCGATATTCGGAGACGGTCGTGGCCTGGCTAAACCCGATCTCGAGGAGCAGGTCGATGCGTGATCTCAGTGCACGACCCAGTACAAAGCTTCCCGTTGTGCTGTCGAACGCGCGGTCATCCACGGTCAGCAGCTCTCTCGTAAAGTCGAAGATGCCACCGCTCTGAGATGCACGCAGCCAACCTCCCGTGGCGCCGATCAGACCTCGAGGACGTCCGAACAAGAAGTCAGGCTCGGCCGCGCCAACTGGCTGCTCGGCCGACGTGGGCGCCGCCTCGTTGCCGGCGTTCGCCGCCCATGCGGATCGCGGGCACGACGTACCGAGGGCCAGGCCGATCCAACCAACAAACATCCAGAAACCGAATTGCCGATGAGAAGTCATAGAAAGACGCAGCCATTGTCCTCCATATTGATCGCGCTTGGCGTCGCCGAGATACGCCGTATGTAGAATTATGCTGCGAACCGCAGATACAGGACAGTGTCATCGACCGCTATAATTAATTGGCTTCACACTCGACACGCCTAACCAATAGGAGCATTTCCGATGAAGCGATTATTCATCGCCGTCGCCCTCTTGACGCTTTTCGCCGCTGGGAGAGCCGATGCCCAGTTCGACAGTGTTGGCTCACTTGACTTTCCGACGTCCGGCTCTCCCGAGGCCCAGCAGCACTTTCTGCGAGGGGTGGCCATTCTCCACAGCTTCGGCTGGAAGCAGGCCATCGAAGAGTTCCAGGCGGCACAGCGGCTCGACCCTGATTTCGCGATGGCGTACTGGGGTGAGACGCTCTGCTACAACCACCCGTTGTTCGGGACCGGCCCAGACAACGAGAACCCCCGGGCCGTCCTTCGTCGTCTCGGTGAGACCCCAGAAGAGCGGCTCGCCAAGGCTCCGACGGACCGCGAAAAAGGATTCCTCCAAGCGGTGGAGATCCTGTGGGCCGAAGGCGACTACGACGACCGCCGGGCCGCCTACATGGAAGCGATGCTGGATCTGGCCGAGCGGTATCCAGAGGACGATGAGGTGGCGACCTTCGCCGCGGTTGCCACACTGAGTGGAGCGCGTGCGTTGGACGACCGCACATTCCGATACGAGATGCGGGCGGGGTCGCTCGCGCTGAAAGTGTTCGAGGAAAACAAGGATCATCCGGGCGCGCCGCATTACGCCATCCATGCGTTCGATGACCCGATTCATGCTCCGCTGGCGTTGCCCGCGGCTCTGCGGTATGCGGAAATTGCGCCAGCCGTCGCTCACGCACGTCACATGCCAACGCACATCTTCATTCAGCATGGCATGTGGGACTACGTGTCCAACCACAACCAGAGCTCCTACGAAGCCGCGCGCGCGTTGTGGCAGCCCGCTGATAGTGTCGGAGATACCGTGCACCCGCTCGACTGGGGGCAGTATGGGGACTTGCAGCGTGGCGACTATGCCAAGGCCCGCACATGGATTGAGCGGCTCGAGATGGTGATCGCTGAGAGCGATGGCCAAGGCCGTGCCGTGAGTAGTCTCCCGTTGTTGAACGCTCGCTATGTCGTCGAAACCGAAGAATGGGCCACCCCTCCGGTCACGGATGACTCGTCCGGTCACGAGTTGCTGGCCACGGGGATCAGCGCGGTCAAGACCGGCGATCTCGCGATGGCCGAGGTAGCCGAAGCACGACTGATGGAGCTGGCCGAAGGCGATAATCTGAGCAACCAGATCATGTATCACGAGGTTGCGGCGATGGTGCGGGTAGCGAAGGGGCAGGGTGACGAGGCGGTGGCGCTCATGGACGAGGCGCTCGAAATTGTCGCCCGGATGCGGCTACCAAATGGCGCGGCGAGCCCGGTCAAACCTCCGTATGAGCTCTACGGTGAGATTTTGCTCGAGCTCGACCGTCCGGCCGACGCCGTGGCGATGTTTGCAACCTCGCTCGAGCGGATGCCGGGGCGGGCGCGGTCGCTGCTGGGGCTGGCACGATCTGCCGCGCGGAGCGGTGACTCGTCGACGGCGGCGGAGCAATACGCGACGCTGCGTGCGAACTGGCAAGGTCGAGAGGATCTGGCCGGGTATCAGGAAGCCGATCGCTATCTCCAAGAGACCAACGACCAGTAGGACGCGGCGAGTGACGAACGTCAATAGGTGGTTCGTGTGGGTGGTCGTCGGGTGTCTGTCCGTGGTGGGGGCGATCGCCGCCGGGCAGACTCCGACGGAGGGCGTCGGGTATCGTGCGCCGCGTACCACAGACGGATTCCCTGATATCTCCGGCATCTGGCGGAACGATACCCTCACCCCGCTTGAGCGTCCGGTCGAGATTGGGTGACCAAGAGTTTTATACCGGCGAAGAAATCGCGGAGATCGAACACCGTCATCAGGTGTCGTTGGCTCGCGATAATGAGCTTGGTGGACGACGGACGGTGGCGGGTGGGATTGCGGCGGGTTACAACCGCTTTTTGAACGACACTCGCGACACTGTCGTTTATACCGGCCGAATGTCGATGGTGATCGATTTACCCAGCGGTTGGGTGCCGACCAGGCCAGAAGCCGAGGCTCGGGTGCGCTGGCTGGTCGCGTATCGTACCGACGGTCACGAGAACATGGGTCCGTTTAGCCGGTGTATTACGCGGGGGATGCCCGGGTTGATGATCCCAATACCTACAACATCGAGCGGTCACCGGTATTCTCGGATGACGGCGATACGTCGAGGGGAAAAGCGTGCGCGCGGTAACCTCCAGACCCACGGCTCGCCGATGAGCTTGAGACCGGCCTTGGTCCACCAGGCTTCTCTGAAATCACCCGGCGCCATAAACGTGAACGCGACGCGTGTACCCGGACCGGTGCATTGGTCGATGCTGTCGAAGAGATGTTCCACCTCCGATTCTGGAAGGTAGTACAGTAGTCCTTCGGCAACGACGAGGGAGTGGATGTCCCGCTACCAGCTCGTTGTATTGGCCATCACGTCCGTGAGTGGTGTCGTTCCGAAATCGACGGGGATCTGGGAAAGGTTCGAAGGCTGGCCGCCCGGACCTCGTGTTCGCAGAACATCTTGCGCTCTGCGATCCCACGCAACGTGCCGGGTTGGAGTCGGTCTGAGCATCGATAGAGCCCGTGTGTCCACGGCGACTTATAGAGGCCGAGGAATCGTGTTCCGATATGCCCGGTGCCGAGAAGCAGCCGCTCCGAGGCCTCCGCCGCCCCACGGAGGAGAATGTCGCGCGTTTCCGCCATGTGACCGAGGGCGACCACCCTGCCGGTAACTTTGAACGCCGTGTGGCTGGGGCGGTTACTCCGCATGGCCGATGTTTCGTGACCGCTTCTACCACCGGTCGAGCCGCACGAGCTCACGGTCGATCATGTCAATCGTGGGCCGGCCTGACGCCGCCATGTTTCTGGCGAGCTCGGTCTGCAGAATCTCAACCACGGTCTGCACGCCTTCGGCGCCATATGCGGCAAGTCCCCACATGGGTGGTCGGGCTACGAGCACAGCGGTGGCGCCGAGCGCGAGGCCTTTGAGCACGTCGGTGCCGCGTCGAAAACTGCCGTCAACCAGCACCGGTATCTGGTTGGCGAGGGCATCGCTCACGGCGGGGAGGACGTCGAGCGGAAGGGCGCTCTCGCCGGGTAGGAGGCCACCATGGTTCGAGACGATGATCCCCTGTGCCCCCCGATCGAGGGCGGCGCGTGCCGCGTCTACACCCATCACGCCCTTGACCACGACGGGCACATCGACCGCTTGCCCGAGCTGCTCGATCACCGTCCAGTCGATCGCGTGCGGCGAGCCGTTTGAAGACACTCCGACGGTGACACACGCCACGGGGCACCCGGCCTCGATCGCCTCCGCCGTGTCATCAAGGAGACTACGCTCATCGGCATAGGCTTGAAACCACACGGGCGCGGTGCTTGCCGCAACGACCTGGTCGATGGGATGTCCCGACCGACCGGTGGCAACCATCACCGCTTTGGCCGCGCCGGCGCCGCGTGCCGTCGCCAGCTCCCCGTCCGGGTGCAGGCTCGACTGATTCGCCACGGGGCCGACGATGATCGGGGCGAACATGTCGTAGCCATACAACCCGGTGGTCAGGTCGAGGTCCATCGCGTAGACCATCAACCGCTGACGAAATGTCATTTTGTCGAACGAACGCCGATGACCACCGCTGATCGTCGTGAATCGGTCTGGTGAGAGCACCAACTGTGCCATCGACTCGAACTCGGGCACGTTGACCAGTTCGAGGACCGGCGCCAGGCGATCGTTGGGCGGCGCTCCACCTCCCGGCTGTTCCTGGGCCCGAGATGAGCCCGCCAGGGATCGCCAGAGCTGTCTACGAAAACCCCGTCTGTCGATTGTCATAGCGGCTACGGGAAGTTCGTCTGGACGATGCTGCGGTCGATGTCCGCGATGGTCCTGCAGCCGACCGCAGCCATTGCTTGTTTGAGCTCCGTGTTCAGAATCTCAAGCACCTTTTGTGCGCCTGATTCACCAAAGGCGCCAAGCCCCCACCGGGACGCGCGCCCAAAGCACACCGCATGCGCGCCCAGCGCGAGCGCCTTCAACGCGTCGCTGCCCCGCCGAAAGCCGCTGTCGATGAGTACCGGGACCCGCCCGTCCACGGCCGCGACCACTTCTTCCAGTGCTTCGAGACTCGATGGGCCGTAGTCAAGGGCGCGTCCGCCGTGGTTCGACACAATGATGCCGTCTACACCGTGCTCGAGGCATTTCTTCGCCCCGTCTCCAGTGAGCAACCCCTTGGCCAGCATCGGGACCTCACACAGTGGGCGGAGTTCATCAAACAACGTCCACTCGTACCACAATCGCCCGGCACTCACGCGATAGAGATTCGGGGGCGGTGCTGCGGGGGCTCGTCGGGTTATTGCTCTGGGACGTCCGCCAAGATGCCGGACATGGAGGTCCCGTTCGTAATACGACGCTTGCTGATCGATGGTGATCACGATCGTTTCCGCGCCGGCCTCCTGAGCCGAATCGAGCACCTCGCGATTGGGGTCAAGCTCTCGCGTTGCGTAGCGTTGAAACCACAAGGGGCCTTTCGCCGCCTCGGCGATCCGTGTGAAGGGGAAGCTCGAGACGTTGCTCACGACCATTGTTGTGCCAGTCGTGGTCGCGGCGCGGTGCATGCCGAGCTCACCGTCTGGATGGAGGTCACGTTGTCTCGCGGTAGGAGCGAGCATGATCGGGCTCGGCATCTGATGACCAAACAGCTCGGTGGATGTGTCGATCGTGGCCGGGTCGACCCCTCCTGGCCCGACCAACCGCACCCAATCGAAGGCATCACGATTCCGATATAGCGTGAACTCCGACTCGGTACCGTGCGCCGTATAGTCGTAGACCGAGAGAGGCACGTTGGCTCGGAAGATCGGCTCGAAATCAAAGATCTCTCGCATTTCCTGGAACCCGAGGAACCGACGGTGAGGGCTAAGCGGCCAAGGGTCACGTTGCGCGTGTAATAGCGGCGACGATGCGAGAAACGAGCCGAGCCCGGCCAAGGCCTGTCGGCGCGAGAGGCCACGACGCCATGCGTGTTCAATCTTTCCCACCTTGACTCCTTGGCAAAACGAGTGGGTCGAGTCGTGTCGATATGGGTTCAGCCTATCAAATTAGTCCGATCGTCCAGAGCACATACACCATGGCCATGGCGGTGACGCCATTGACCAGTGTGACGCCTCCGTAGGACAGAAGCGCCGACTTGAGTGGCATACGGGACAACGAGGCGCACACCCAGAAATAGCTCGAGTTCACATACTTGACGATGATCGACCCGGCGGCTCCAGCGAGCATGGTCGCCTCGGGGCTGAGCCCGAGGGTGTCCATCATCGGCGCGGCGACGGAAGCGGCGGTGATGACCCCGACCGTTGTCGAACCGGTGATCATGTTTCCGGCGATTCCGAGGACGAACGGGAGAAAGATCGCCGGCAAGCCAGTAGACGCCACGGCCGCGGCGATCGCATCAACGGCGGGCGTCTCGCGCAGAATCTGACTGAGGGCCCCGCCGAGACCGGTCACCATGATGATCATGGCCGACGCGCGGAGAGCGTCTTCAATCCACTGGTTGGTCCGCGCCTTGGCGTGGTCCGCGGTGGTGTTCCGATAGGCGAGGAGTATCCCGATACCCAGAGCGACCACCGGCCAGCCGAGATACAGCATGGCGGTGTTCACGATGTGGTCGGCGGGTAAGC
>JAYZGM010000047.1:0-12355 GCA_036336225.1 Acidobacteriota bacterium
GTTCCGTCATAGCGGAACCGCTCAGCGGGATCGAGTCATCATCGGTCACCAGGTCCGTCGTGCGATGACCGGCAGACAGCGTGGCACCAATCGCCTGCTCGATGGCGATCGCCTCAGCTCCAGCTCTCAACGCGTGCCTGAGCAACATCGCGACCGACGCAATAGCGCCGATGGGGTTGGCGACGTCTTGGCCGGCGAGCGTGGGCGCGGAGCCGTGCACCGGTTCGAACAACCCCCCACGGCCGCCGACACTCGCCGACGGCAACAATCCAAGTGACCCGACTACCGCGCCGGCCTCGTCGGACAGAATGTCGCCGAAGAGGTTGCCGGACAGCACGACATCGAACTGCTTTGGGCTGTTGGCGAGGAGGAGTGCACAAGAGTCGACATATTGGTGCTCCAGCCGGACGTGCGGATGGCGAGCGCCGACTTCCGCCACGACATCACGCCAAAGACGTGACGTTTCGAGCACATTCGCCTTGTCCACTGACGTGACGAGGCCACGACGCTCCGCCGCGGCTTTGAACGCGACCTCAGCGATGCGCTCAATCTCAAGTCGGGTGTATCGCATCGTGTTGAATGCCGACTGCCCGTCCTCTGACACCCCACGGGGCTGCCCGTAGTAGATGCCCCCCGTGAGCTCGCGCACAATAAGCATGTCCACCCCGGTCACCCGCTCCGGCTTCATCGCGCCGCCGTCTTCAAGACCGGGCCACACCCTCGCGGGGCGCAGATTGGCAAACACACCGAGCGCCTGACGCAGCTGCAACAAGGCGGTTTCAGGACGGCCCTCGCTTGACCCGGTGTCGAAGGCCGGATCACCGACAGCCCCCAGCAGTACGGCATCCGCCGACAAACACGCCTCTCGAGTCTCGTCGGGAAGCGGTGGCTGGCCGGAGCGTAACGCGGCCCCGCCGACGGGATGCGTGGTCAAGGTGAACGTGTGACCAAAACGTTCGGCCACCGTCTGGAGCACACGCTCCGCCGCGGTAATCACTTCCGGACCGATCCCGTCACCGGGGAGAAGGGCAATGGTGGCCTGCATCTTTACGCCGCTCCAGCCGACTGTTCACGACGAACTTGGTCGACGATCGTGGCGAGATCGCCGTCTTCCACTGTCTTCTGCTGGTCCGCAAGGTCGACCATGGCGCGATACACGCGATCGAGCTCCAGCCGACCCAGCTCGAATCCAAGCTGCTCACAGCGTTGCTTTACCGCGTGTCGACCGGAGTGCTTGCCCAGCACCAACGTGGACTGCGCGACGCCGACATCGGCGGGTCGCATGATCTCATAGGTACGACGGTCCTTGATGACACCGTCCTGGTGGATGCCGGCCTCGTGGGCGAACGCGTTCCGCCCGACGATCGCCTTGTTCGACTGCACCGGTTCGTGGGTCAGCTCTGACAATAGCTGACTGCTGGGGAACAAGGCGGTCGTGTCGATGCCTGTTGTGTAGGGCACGCGGTCACCCCGTACCCGCGTTACCATCACAATTTCTTCAAGCGAGGCGTTGCCCGCCCGCTCCCCGACCCCATTGATCGTGCACTCGATTTGACGACATCCTCCACGGACCGCGGCCAGGGAGTTCGCGACCGCCAACCCGAGATCGTCATGACAGTGTGTGCTGAATACGACCTTGTCCCCGTTGGGGACACGACCGATGACATCCGTAAAGAACTGCTCGATCTCGTCCGGCGTGCAATACCCAACCGTGTCCGGCAGGTTCACCGTGGTCGCGCCCTGGTCGATGGCTGCCTCCACGATACGGCACAAGAAATCGCGGTCACTTCGTGTTGCGTCCTCGGCCGAAAACTCGACGTCATTCGTAAACGACCGAGCCAGCTTGACGTTGTCGACGACCGCCTCCAAACACGCCTCTCGTGAAATTCGTAGCTTCCGCTCGAGGTGCAGGTCAGAGGTGGCAATAAAGGTATGGATCCGCGAGCGTCTGGCCGGTCGCACCGCTGCGGCGGCAGACTCGATGTCCGCTCGATTACATCGCGCCAACCCGGCCACAACCGGTCCCGTGATCTCTGACGCGATCAGACGAACTGCCTCGGCATCATCGCCCGAAGCGATCGGGAAACCCGCTTCGAGGATGTCTACACCCAGCGTCTGAAGCTGCCGCGCCAACTGGAGCTTCTCGGGCGTGTTCATCGAAAAGCCCGGCGCCTGCTCGCCGTCTCGGAGGGTTGTATCGAAGATGATGAGCTTGTCGTCCGCCACGGTGTTTCTCCTTACAAATACCAGATCCGACCCATTTCTAGTTCACCCTTCTCGAACTATAAAGTCAATGTTATAATTATTAACATTTGATAAATTATAATTATATATACGGCCATCATGGATCTACACGAGCTGCAGGTGTTTCAAGCGGTGGCGTCGGAGCAGAGCTTCTCGCGGGCGGCGACTCGGCTGCACCGCACTCAGCCCGCGGTCAGTCAGGCCATTCGGCGGTTGGAGGATGAGCTAGGTGAACGCCTCTTCGATCGGTCGTCGAAAGGGGGACGGTTGACGGAGGCGGGCACGGTGCTGCTCGACTATGCGGAACGGATGACTCGTCTCAAGGACGAGGCCACGAGCGCCGTTCGGGAGCTTCAGCAGCTGCGGCGGGGTCGCGTGGTGATCGGGGTGAACGAAGCCGCCGTCCACGTGCTCTTACCGATCGTGGTGGACTTCCGGGAGGCACACCCGCGTGCCCAGGTGGAGATGCGGCGTGTCCACTCACGTCAAATCCCTGGCGAAGTCCTGAACCGAAGTCTTGACTTCGGTCTGGTCACCTACGCGCCCGGAGAACGGGGCCTCAACTCGGTCGCGCTTGGGGTGGACGAACTCGTCATGCTGACTCATCCGAACCATCCCCTGGCTCGTCAGCGCCAAGTCACGATGAGCGAGTTCGGTCGTCAGACGATCATCGCCCACAACGACCCGTCACCGCGACGAGAGCTGGTCCTCCGCCGATTTGAACAGAAGCATGCGCCGATCAATATCGAGATGTCACTCCCCAGTCTGGACGGGATCAAACGCGCGGTCGAGATGAACCTCGGGGTGGCACTGCTCCCGCGTCGTTGCGCGCTATCAGAAATCGCACGAAAGCAGCTCGCGGCCGTGCGTGTCCCTCAGCTCCGCGCTCCCCGCACTCTCCGGCTCATCTACCGACGCACGGGTGAAACGTCACACGCGGCCGACGCCTTCTTGGCCGCCACGCACGCACTTACGGTTGAAGGTCACGCCGAGGAGTCGCCGAGGCGGCCACGAAGAAACGGTCAAAACCCTCGAATGTAGGGCACCCGCGCCGCCACGCCACGCACCACGTCAAAGTCGTCCAGCAAGAGCCCCGTGGCATCCCAGGTCCCGGTGCGGAGCGCGTCTCGGACCGGACCTTCCATCGTCACGTCGACGGATGAGCCGTCTGCCGTCAGGACCCGGTCCGTCAGGGAGAGCGTCAGCGTGGAAGACGGCGCGTCCTCGACCATTGTCATCAGCTGGACGATCACCTCATGGGACGCGGTGACACACGCCAATCCGATGGCCAGCGCGTTGCCCCGAAAGATCTCGGAAAACGACTCGCCGACGCACGCCTCGATCCCCCAGCGTTTCAACGCCTGCGGGGCGTGCTCCCGTGATGATCCGGAGCCGAAGTTCTCGTTGACGATCAGAATCCGCGCCCCGGTGTAGACAGGGTTCGAGAACGGGTGAGCCGGCATTGCGGCCCGGTCATCCTCGAAGACATGGTCGCCGAGCCCGTCAAAGGTGACAGCCTTGAGAAAGCGGGCGGGGATGATTCGGTCGGTGTCGATGTTGTCGCCACGCACAACAATCGCAGTGCCTTCGATGCGGTCGATCTGACGGGTAGACACGATGTGCTCCTGGTGGGAAACCCGAGCCTGGTCAGGTCCTAGCTAACAGCATCCCTGACGTCGGTGACCTCACCGGCCACTGCGGCTGCCGCGACCATGGCGGGGCTCATCAATAACGTGCGGCCGGTGGGGCTGCCTTGGCGTCCTTTAAAATTTCGATTCGAGGACGAGGCGCAGACCTGGTCACCATCGAGACGATCCGGATTCATGGCAAGACACATCGAGCAGCCGGCACCACGCCACTCGAACCCGGCGTTACGAAAGACCTGGTCCAGTCCTTCTCGTTCCGCGGCCACCCGAACCGATTGAGAGCCGGGAACAGCCAAGGCCGTTACGTGTTGAGCCACGCTCCGGCCTTCGACGACCCGCGCCGCTTCGCGCAGGTCGGACAGACGCGAGTTCGTGCACGAGCCGACAAACGCCACGTCGATCCTCGTGCCCTTGATCGGGGCACCACCGGTCAGGCCCATGAAATCAAGCGCCTCGGCGACGGCACCATTATCACCGCTCGCGGCACTCGGAATCCGCTCGCTTACCCCGACTGACTGGCCAGGATTGATACCCCACGTCACGCGGGGCTCGATCGTGGTCGCGTCGATTTCAACGACATCGTCGTAGTCCGCGTCAGCATCCGACGCCATTGAGCGCCACCAATTCACGGCCCGTTCAAACGCATCACCCTCTGGCGCGAACGGACGTCCGCGCAAATAGTCAAACGTGGTGTCATCGGGATTGACATACCCGACCCGAGCCCCGCCTTCGATCGACATGTTACAGACGGTGAGCCGCTCATCGATACTCATGCGATCGATGGTCGTGCCGCCGTACTCGTAGGCTTGACCGACCCCGCCCTTGACCCCCATTCGGTTGATGATCTCGAGGATGACATCCTTGGCAAACACACCGGGAACAAGCGACCCGTTGACCGCGATTCGACGCACCTTGAGCGGGTCGATAGCAAGCGACTGCGACGCCAGCACATCGCGTACTTGGGACGTACCGATTCCGAGCGCGACCGCCCCGAGGGCCCCGTGGGTCGAGGTGTGACTGTCGCCACAGGCGATGGTCATGCCCGGCTGCGTCAGACCCAACTCTGGTCCGATGACGTGGACAATACCCTGGCGATCGCTGTCGAGATTCCAGAACGGAATTCCAAACTCGTCACAATTCTTCTCGAGCGCCGAGAGCATCGCCTCCGCCAGAGGATCGGCAAACGGTCGAGTCTGGTCGAGTGTCGGAATGATGTGGTCAGTCGTAGCAAATGTCCGGTGCGGAAACGCCACTCCGGTGTCGCGGGCGCGTAACATGTCGAACGCCTGCGGTGTTGTGACCTCGTGGATCAAATGCAGTCCGATGAAGAGCTGTGTCTGACCAGTCGATAGGGGACGAACCGTATGGAGGTCCCAGACCTTTTTTAGCAGTGTCTTGCCCATGCGAGCCCCACTGTACCAGATCGCGATGCGGGCCCCTTTTGGAGAGCCCGCTCGGATTCGTGACAGACGCGTACGCCGTATAACGCTGGAAAAGCGTGGGAAGAACGCTCAGGCGGGCGGCACCGGATCCGGCGCCGCCGGCGGCGGCTCTTCATCGCTCGGCTCGGGCTCCTCCTCCGAAACAGTCTCAACCGGTGTTTCGGACTCGACCGGTGGGCCGGGGGTGATTGGCGGCTCGGTATCAACGGGCTCCGCCGGGGTCGCGGGTGCCGGAGTCGCGGGAGGAGCCTGATCGACCGGCGCGGCCGACGTTGTCGCCTCGAAGGATTCGGTTGCCGGCGGCTCAGAATCGAGTGACAACTCCGGGATCAGCGGCGACGCCTCCGCGTCTGCCTCTTCGATATCTTTGAGTAGCTCATCCCGGGTCTTGTGCACACGGTTGTAGCTACCGGCTGAGACCACGTAATACCAGCTCGAGAATCGGGTCGCGAGCTCCTCGGCCCGGGCGCGCCCCTCCTCGGTGCGACGTTCCCATTGGGCATGCAGATCGGCCCGCTCGTTGTTCTCCCGGTCGACGTCGGTCCACTGGGTCTCAGCTTTGTTCTCGAAGTCTCGGTTGGAGGGCCGTGGCGGTTCTGGGAGCGTATCGGCGTCGAACTCGGTGTTGATCAGAACGTAGCGATTCTCGCCGGTCCCCGTGTCCTCGTCATCACTGGTCTCGTCACCAATAGATACGGCGTTCCCACTGCCATACAGGATTTCCCCGAACCGCAGCGTGTACAACACGCCCGGTTCCGTCCGAACCTTGAGCTCGCCCTCGTTCGACAACATCTCACCGTCTTGGGTTGGGTAGAACCCACGCGACTGCATCGCCTGCAGGTCCGCATTGGTGATGCGGCGTGCCTCGAACGCCTGCCGCAAGTTGCCGGACAAGCCTTCCGGCTTCGGACGGACCCCAACGATTCGGAGCCCCATCAGACCACCGACAAGCAGATTCATCTGGACGTAGTCGATTTCCTTCCCCTCTGGGATGTCATTCCCCGTCCAGACGTCGTCTTCGACCCAATCGATGATGAACTCGCCGCGGTTACGAACGCCCCCTGTGAGCTCGTCGATCTGATACTCATTCAGCTCGACATGCTTGACGTCGTCACGTTCGACTCCAAGAAGATTGGTCTCGATCCAGTCGCTGAAATTGGTCGAGATCCCAATATCGGTCCTCGCCGCGTAGACACGATTCTGGTCCGGTACCCGCACGAAATTCAGTCCGGGGCGACCTTCCACGGCGTCGCCGATGATGAGGTCGGCAAGCACCTCTTCACTCGGTCCTTTGAAGGTGACACGACGCCCTCGTCCACGCAGCGTGCTGATGCCTTCGTCGAGCGGGTCGATGACCCCGAAGGCTTCATGGTCCGTGACACTGTCCGATCGGAAGTCGTCCTTGATGATAGCGATCATGCCGGCGGCGGTGTTCGCCAGTCGCTCTTCTCCGTCGGCGGGATAGTCATGGTGAGACGGGATCGTCCATAACCCCTCGCGATTGGTCACCCTGAACACGGCCGCCGCCGCGGTGTCCTCGTCAAACTCGACGACCTCGAGGGTCGTCGCTGCCTCCGGATCAGAGAACTCCGGGAAGAAGGTCTCCCCAACGTCGAAGAACGCTTCGGGCGCGTTCCGACTGGGGGCCGTGGCCATGGCCAAAGCGACCACGAGAACCGCCGCTCCAACAAATGCCGTCGTCTTTTCCAGTTCCGTCATGACTCTTATTCTCGCAAGCGACGCGCCGCGGCGGCGCCGTCTCGTTCTCGTTGCTGTCGACGTACGAAGATCACGACGCCTAGTGCAAAGACCGGCACCGGAGGGAGCAAGATCGCAAATGTCTTGATCGTGCTCTGAATCCGCCGAACCTGGGTCTCCATCCGTTCGAGACTGGCGCGAACCTTCGTCTCTTTTTCCGTCTCGATGTTGGCCGAGAGCACGCTCAACCGCCGATTCTCGACTTCTTCGAGGTTACGGGCCATGATCTGCTTCGCCTGAGCGTCGATGTCGGTGCGGTTCTGCACCTCGGCGACCCGTTCGTTTAAACGGTTCTGGGCGTCCGTGAGCGCCTGCTCGGCCTCCGCTTCAGCCCCTTGCTCATCGAGCGTGCGTTGCTCCACGAACTCCGCCGTCTGCGCCTCGACCCGCTCCAGCGTACGATGACGGGCTCGGCGGCTCCTCAACCCGACAAAGGAGTCGTCCTCCAGCAGTGAGTCCATCGCATTGAGGAAGAACGTCACGATGTCGAAATTTAGGTTCCCTGGGGCGACCTCGCGAATCTGGAAAAACTGCTCGCTAATAAAGTCGAGGTCCGCGACGACGACAAGGTTGAGCGGGCCTTCCGTTTCCCACGGGGACAACGGGTCGCTGGCTTCATCGTCCACGTCGAGATCCGCGGGCTCTGGTAACTCGGCGGCTTCTGGCGCCAAAGTGGCGGGGGATGGCTCGGTCTCTGCCTCGATAGTTGTCGCCGGATCCGAATCTGCCTCTGTGGGCTCGTCCACGGCGGGTTCAGTGCGTTCCGCGGACTCGGCGACGGCGCTCGGCGACTCCTCAGCCGCAGACTCGCTGGCATCGGTCTCGGTACCCGCCTCCGTCGAGGTATTCTCGTCACTGGCCGTCGACTCGGGTCCGCCCGGAACCGGTGGCTCCGACTGGTCCAATTGGCTCGGCTCCTCAGCGGCCTCGCTGGACACGGCCTCCGATTCCGGCTCCTCGGCCACCTGCGGGTCCAAGCCCTGAGCCAGTTCCGCGTCTTCAGACTCCGGCTCGTCCTCGGCCGCCGGGGTCTGCTCCTCCTCGGGAGCGGACTCTTCCGGCCCTGAGACCTCGACCGACGGATCAGCCGCCGGGGACTCGGTCGGTGTTTCGGCAGGCGCGCTCACCTCAGGCTCCGCCGTTTCACCATCGGGACCCGAGTCCTCGACGGCGGCTTCCGTGTCTGCGGTCTCGGTGGCCGTACCGGGGGCGACAGACGCCTCATCTGACTCTGGTTCGATCGCGGGCTCGCCGCCTCCCGACAAGGCTTCGGTCTCCTCACCCTCGGGCTGATCCTCGATTTCCGCCGCCTCTTCGTCGGTGACGTCTTCGGCCGCGTCCACCTCAACCTCAACCGGCTCGGCCGGGTCTGCCACCGCGGGTGGTCCAGCGCGTGTCACTCGCGCCGCTACGACATACTCCTCCGCGTCCTGCTGGCGGACGGGACTAGGGTTGATCGAAGGGCCAAAAAAACTCTGTTGGACAAGTGTGAAGTAGCCGCTGTTTCCTGACACCGCACCCGTTCTGAGCAATGGCTCGAACTGCACCTCCGGGTCAGCCTCAGCGTCGGTCCTTGGCCGCAAGAATCCCGGATACAGAAACACGAGCTCTTGGAGGTCTTTCACCATGTCGACGTCGCCGGTGAACGTCTCGGGGTTCTCGTTCCCGGCGCCGAGGAACACGACCTCGGACGGCATGTAGGACAGATCTGGATGCGGGTTGTAGCCATCCCAAATGATCCGGGTCGGCTCCCAGTCGAGCCCAAGATCACGCACCCATTGCCGCACATTGCCCCGAGGACCAGGACGGGCCTGACCTGGCGGGTAGGTAAATGGATTGCCGTCGCCTACCCACTCGGTCGGGGACAATGTAGGGTTCACGGCCGGCAGGGGATCGACGAGCAACATCGCCGGTTTGCCCCGGCGGATGTACGCGGCGACGTTGGTCATCTGGTCGGTCTGCATCGACGAAGGCAACGCGACCAGAATCGCGTCTATATCGTCCGGGATCGGGAACTCAGCGTTGACCTCGACGACCTCATACTGCTTCCGGAGTTCGTTGACGACCGACCACTGCGGCAGCTGCTGGTTGTTCGCGACGTTCTGGCCACCAAAGACCTTAGCCATCGTGTCGACCACGCCAACCCGCCGGCGCTCGGTCCCGGCGACGACCCGAATTGTGCGAACGATCTCGTACTCTGTCGGAAGCCCCCGGTCAAAGAACGGAATTACCTGTTGTTCGGCGCCGGCCGTAAACGCCACCCCGAGAAACACCTCGACGATCTCTGACCGCCCCCCCGCCACATCACGCATCTGGCGAGGGCCGATCCCGAACTTCTCCCGTGCGCGGATCGCGGCATCGGTAAACGGTTCCGTGTCCTCAATCAGTACCTCGACCCGGGGGCCCGCGAGGGCATCAATCTCCCCCAGCGTACGAATCAGATTGGACCGGGCCTGCACAAACGGCTCGGGAACAACCGGACTCAGAAAGGCCTGAATGAACACCGGGCGGTCGTCAGGGAGCCCCGCCAGGAGGCTGCGTGTCTCGCCACTCACCGACGAGAGCTGCTCGGCCGTCACGTCCAGCCGGAGCGTGGCCCGCGCCACCAGTGTGTTGGTCGCGACGAGGACGCCCGCCACCGCGACCGCACGCACCGCGTGATGCGACCACATCGGCACCCCATCGGCGGCGTGTGGCCAATGACGACTACTTGCGATGAGCGTATTGAGATAGAGAAAAAACCCAGCAACGGACGTGAACACCGCCAATCCGGTCAGAGTCAAGACGCCCTTGGAAAAATCCCAAAACGGATGAAAGACACTCAGCGGCGCCACCAGACGGCCCGTGTCGACGCTGATGGCGGCCACGACCGAGTCGACAAAGATCACAGCACCACAAAACACCGCCCCGAGAATGAACGCCACGGTCACGTTGGCGGTCATCAACGAAGCCAGCATCCCCACCGGTATGAGTGCCACACCGACGAGCCAGAAGCCAATGTAGTTCCCGAGCATCAGCCCAAGATCGGGGCTCCCGAGAAAAAAGAGCACCACCACATGGCTCAACGAGAGCAGGAGCGACGCGGTGTAGATACCAAGCGTCGCGGCATACTTTCCCAGGACAATCTCGAGATCCGTAGCTGGGAGAGTAAACAACAGCTCGGCCGTGCCGAGACGACGCTCCTCTGACCACACGGACATCGTCAACGCCGGCACGAACAGCAGCAGTAGAAACGGAAACACCTGGTTCAACTGGTCGAGATTGGCCAAGTTGTCCAGAAAGAACCGGTCCTGCCAAAACGCGGCCGCGGCGCTGAGGAAAATGAAGAGCGTGATGAAAACGTAGCCAGACGGACTGCTGAAATACAGCCGCAGATCACGCTTGGCCAGTGCCCGAACAATTGCGAAGTTGACTCTAGTGCCCATCGTTTGTTCGTTGCCTCCGTCACACGTTCGGGGCGTTTGGCTCGCGCCCCACCGACTCGCGTGTCAACCGGTAAAAAGGCTCTTCCAGCGAGCCACCCTCTTGAAGATCAGCGAGCGCCCCGTCAAAGACCAGGCGGCCACCATGGATCAGCAACACTCGGTCGGCGACCGCCTCAACTTCTTGCAGGATATGGGTCGAGATCAGCAGCGTCTTGGTTCGACCCAACCGCTGGATATTCTCTCGAAATTGTTTGATCTGATTCGGGTCGAGCCCAGCGGTGGGCTCATCCATTATCAAAACTTCAGGGTCATGCAGCAGGGCCTGGGCCAACCCGACACGCTGCTTATAACCCCTTGACAGCTTGCCGATCGGTTTCTCGAGCACCAAACGTAGCGCGCAAATCTCCACAACCGCGTCGATACGCTGCTTTAAGTGACGGGGCGACAGCTCCCGCGACTCGCCAAAGAACGTGAGGAGCTCGAGCGGGGTCATGTCCGGGTACAGTGGCCCACTCTCTGGTAAATACCCTAACCGCTTGGACGCGTCGATCCGTTGCTCGCGGACATCGAAACCCGCAATGGCTGCCCGTCCCGCGCTCGGCGCAAGGAACCCAGTGAGCATCCTCATCAAGGTGGTCTTGCCCGCTCCGTTCGGTCCCAGAAACGCCACGACCTGGCCTTGCGGGATGGCGAACGACGCGTTTTCAACCGCCACGAACGGGCCGTAGTACTTGCTGAGACCGTCTGCCTCGATCATTGATACCGGACCGGATGGTGCCGGCATCTCGTCCGTCGTCACCGCGTTTGTTTCTTCCACGTCCATCTGCCTCTATTTCTCGGCGTTGTTCCTACCAGCGTCGCCGCGCTAGAAACGCGCCCGTTCGCCCCCGCCGAGGGGTGACCATTCAGGCTTGCCTCCTTCAGACGTGCAGAGGCACCGTCTGGCCGGGCCCTCGTCAGCCACCTCACTTGTCGGCGATCCTGAAGCATAGTCAATCAGGTTGGCCGCCATCAAGGGGGGGGTGGGGCGTGGTACGATGCGCAACCCTCGAATTTTGCACGGTCGTTGACCCAAATCAGATGATACAGATGCTCTACGTCGGGATGGGTGGCTTCGTAGGATCGATCGCGCGCTACCTCCTCGTCGGTCTGGCACAGAGTGCAGGAACGGGAGTGTTTCCCTATGGAACCCTCCTCGTCAACATCCTGGGATGTGTCGCGATCGGTGGTATGTCAGAGCTGCTGGAAAGACAGCCGCTTGTCTCCACCGAGGCGCGTGCGTTTCTCGTCATCGGACTGCTCGGCGGGTTTACGACGTTTTCCGCCTTCGGAAACGAGACCATAAACCTCTTCCGTGACGCCGGCCTCCTCATGGCCGTGACCAACATTATCGGTAATGTTACCTTGGCGGTCGGTGGAGTCTGGTTCGGACGCACGATGATACAGATGTTGAGTGGATAGCTAGACAAGGCCAGCCTCAACACGACTCGAGAAGACGGTGGACCCGAAGGGAGTAACAACGATGAAGCACTGGTGTGACCGAGCATTGCATGGCGGCCACCACCTCTTGCGGGTCGCGGTCCTGACGAGTCTGGTCAGCTGCGTGGCAATGGCACAATCCAACCCCTCGATGAACGAGCTCGCAGAACGATACGTCAAGCTGGTGCTGGCCGTGGGGCAACACGACACCGACTATGTCGATGCCTACTACGGTCCTGCCCACTGGCGCACGGAGGCAGAAGCGTCGGTGCGCCCGCTGGAACGGATCGGCGAGGACGCCGACACGCTCAGCCAGGAGCTGGCGACGGTGACGCCTGAGGCCGACGAGCTCGTGGGTCTG